>JAJCZW010000210.1 GCA_029262155.1 Gemmatimonadota bacterium | reverse complement strand
AACCGCATTCGCGAGGAGGCAGAGCCGACGAAGCGATCTCCTTCCTTGCCACGGAATGAGTCGTAGCGCACGGTCCTCACCCTGCCGCCCTCGCCCCCCGCATTCGCGAGGAGGCGAAGCCGACGAAGCGATCTCCTTCCTTGCCACGGAGCTCGCCCGGTGGGTCTCCGTAGCAGTGCAGGGGATTGCTTCGGGCCCTTCGGCCCCTCGCAATAGTATCTTCCCATGATGCTCTACGATGTGCTTGTCATCGGCGGCGGCCACGCCGGGACGGAGGCCGCTGCCCTGGCCTCCCGGTACGGCGCTCGGGTTCTCCTCGTCACCCAGAATCTCGAGACGATCGGCCAGATGTCCTGCAACCCCGCTATTGGCGGGATCGCGAAGGGGACAGTCGTCCGGGAGGTCGATGCGTTGGGTGGCATCATGGGTCGCGCGACCGACCTCTCGCGGATCCAATTCCGAATGCTGAACCGATCGAAGGGCCCTGCGGTGTGGTCGCCCCGAGCCCAATGCGATAGAGGGTTATACCGTCGATCGGTTAGGTGGTTGTTGGAACGACTACCCAACATCCACTTCGCCCAGGGCACTGTCGCAAGTCTCCTGTTTGAAAGTGGGCCGCAGGTTTCAGGGGTCCGGCTGACCGATGGCCGACGCTACCAGGCTCGGAGCGTTGTATTGACCGCAGGGACCTTCCTTCGGGGACGGATCCACCTGGGGCTGGACACCCAGATCCCGGCCGGTCGGGCCGGTGAGGGTCCGTCGGTAGAGATGGTGGAAGATCTTGTGAATAATGGACTTACAGTAGAACGCTTCAAAACTGGTACCCCACCGAGAATCGACGGCCGGTCGGTGAATTCCGGAGCGCTAGAACGCCAGGATGGGGAGGATCAGCCCTATTGGTTTTCCTTCCACGAGAAGGCGCCTCATCCGAAGCAATTGCCTTGTTTCTTGACCTGGACCAAGCCAGAAACCCAAGAGATCATCGAGCGCCATCTCCAGGAGTCGGCTCTCTACGGCGGTGCAATCAGTGGGAGGGGTCCGCGCTACTGTCCCAGTATTGAAGACAAGGTTGTCAGGTTCCCCAACGCCCAGCGCCACCAGGTCTTCCTCGAGCCCGAGGGGTTGGAAACCTCGGAGATGTATGTCAATGGGCTTTCGACGTCCTTGCCGCCAGCGGTCCAACTGGAGTACCTGAGAAGCGTGCCGGGGTTGGAACAGGTTCAGATGACCCGTCCCGGGTACGCCATCGAGTATGACTATTTCCCGCCGACGCAACTGGATGCAACGCTTGCTGTTAGGGGCTTTCCCGGCCTCTTCTTTGCGGGCCAGATCAACGGGACGACTGGGTATGAGGAGGCTGCAGGGCAAGGAGTCGTGGCCGGACTCAACTCAGCGGCCTTCGCCCAAGAGCGGGAGCCGATCGCCATTGGGCGGGGTGATGGATTCATCGGGGTCATGGTAGATGATCTGGTCCATAGGGGAGTGGATGAGCCCTACCGACTCTTCACCTCCCGGGCAGAGTATCGGATTCTTCTTCGGCAGGACAATGCTCTCCGAAGGTTTCTCCCTCTGGCGGAGCGATTGAACCTCCTACCCGACGAGGAGTTGGATGCGGCGCTTAGCAGGATGGGTCGAGAGGATGAGGTCATGCAGACGGCCCAGCTGACAACAATTACGCCGGACGAGGCTGCCCCGGTGTTGGAAGCGGTCGAGAGCCCCAAAATCACACAGAGCCTCAAGATCTCCGAACTCGCTAGGCGGCCGGGAGTGAGTTTGGGTGAGCTATTCAGGGCAGCGGGCCAGGATGTCGATGAAGACGACACGACCTGGGCCGACATCGAGTGCAAGTACGAGGGGTATATCGCTCGCGAGCATGAGATGATAGCCAAGTTGCAGAAGATGGAGCGATACGAACTCCCCGAGGGGCTCGACTATTTTTCCCTGAATGCGGTCTCCTACGAGGCGAGGGAGAAGCTCGACCAGGTTCGACCCGGCACCTTGGGACAAGCTGGGCGGATCCCCGGGGTCACACCTTCAGATCTCCAAGGACTCGCCATCGAGATAGCCCGCAGCACCTCTCGCTAGTTTCACGTGAAACATGACACCAAGAGGATCCCGTTTCACGTGAAACATCCCCCAACCGCTTGATTTCTCGATCCCTGCAAGACAGCCTCTTACGCTCCAGGCAGAAGACGACCATATTCCCTGACCCAATCTCCTGGACCCACAAGAACATCCGGGTTATTCCAGGGGTGAACGGTTGTTGTGTTCTGCTGTATCTCGTTTTTCTATATATGGTTACGGTGCTATGGCTCGGATAATCGCAATCGCAAACCAGAAGGGTGGCGTTGGGAAGACCACCACCGCCGTCAATCTCGCCGCATCGCTTGCCATCGCGGAAAAGAAGACCCTGCTGGTCGATGCCGATCCCCAGGGGAATGCGACCAGCGGGGTTGGGATCGCCAAAGACGACCGGGAAGGTTCGCTATACGATGTCTTAATCGAAGCGCGGCCAGCCCGCGAGGTGATTCGCGAAGACACCGAGTTGCCATGGCTGCATGTGCTTCCCGCAACCCAGGACCTGGTTGGCGCCGAGATAGAGTTAGTGGATCGTCCCGGGCGAGAGCAGGTGCTCCATAAAGCGCTCTCCGCCATCAACGATGACTACGACTATGTGCTGGTCGACTGTCCGCCATCACTCGGTCTCATCACGTTGAACGTGCTCGCTGCCGCCGATGCGGTCATCATTCCGATTCAATGCGAGTACTATGCCCTCGAAGGGATAAGCCAGTTACTGAACACTATCCGTCTGGTACAGCAGAACTTCAATCCCGATCTCGCGATCGATGGTGTGTTGCTTACGATGTACGATTCGCGTCTCAATCTCTGTCGGCAAGTCGCCGATGACGCCAAGGAGTACTTCGGAGTCAAGGTGTTCCGGACAGTCATTCCCCGAAATGTTCGCCTGGCCGAGGCGCCCAGCTTCGGGAAACCGATCCTGCTGTATGATGTGCAGTCAACCGGGGCGAAGAGTTACCTGTCGGTGGGCCAGGAACTGCTCCGCCGGGCACCCGCAAAGACCGCGGCGAAGGCCAACGGAACCGGGAGCGCGTCATGACCGAGAGCAAGCGACTCGGTCGGGGACTCGAAGCGCTGTTGGGCCCGATTGCGAGGGACGACGCCGAAGCGAGTGGCGCCCTTCTTGAACTTCCGATGCGGACCATCCGATCGAATCCCTATCAGCCCCGTCGCGTGTTCGATGAGGACGCACTGGGCGAACTCGCCGACTCGATCAAGGCGTCGGGGTTACTTCAGCCGGTGGTGGTGCGACGAGTGGATGGTGGGACGAAGTACGAGTTGATCAGTGGCGAGCGCCGGTGGCGCGCCATTCAACGGTTAGGGTGGGCCAAGGTCCCCGCCGTTGTGCGCGAGGCCGACGACGCCGCGATGCTGACCCTCGCCCTGATCGAGAACCTCCAGCGAGACGACCTCTCGGCGATCGATGCCGCCGTCGGCTACCAGCGGCTCATCGACGAGTTCGACCTCCCCCAAACAGAGGTCGCCCGCCTGGTCGGGAAGAGTCGTACGGCGGTAAGTAATACGCTCCGTTTGCTCTCCCTCTCGCCCGAGGTGCAGGAGATGGTGCAGGTCGGGACCTTGAGCGAGGGGCATGGCCGTGCGCTACTCGCGGTTTCGGATGTGAAGGAACAGATCCGATTGGCCACCGCCGTCGGGAATGGTGGATACTCGGTTCGGGATACCGAGGCGTTGGTCCGGGGCGAGGGTCGGGCGGCGCCGGTCATCAAACCCCGACGCTTAAAGCCGACCAAACGTCTCCCAAGCAGTGTGGAAGCCCGCCGAGTGGAAGACGCCGTCCGGACCCGACTGGGCACCGACGTGCGGTTGACCGCGCGTCGGAAAGGCCGCGGGTCACTGACCATCAGTTATTACTCGAACGATGATTTGTCTCGCATTCTCGAGTTGATTCTCGGGCAGCCGTTCGACGGATGAGAAAGCGTCGACTTTCGGTTATCCTCCACGTCGATGGGACGGCGGCCTCCAAGCGGTTCGAGTTACCGCTCTGGACCGCGCGGGCGGGGGTTGGTGTCCTGATTGGTATCGCCGTACTACTGATCGCCGGGTTGAGTTTTTACGGACCGCTGGTTCGGCAGGCGGCCCGGGTGCCTGGCCTTCGACAAGAGGTGGCTCGGTTGGAGACCGACAATGCCAAGATTCGGGATCTGGCGACGGCACTCGACAGCGCCGAGGCTCGGTACGCCCAACTCCGGGAGGTGATTGGCCCCGAAGTCGTCCCTGATCCGATGGGGTTTGGGTCCAGGCTGCCGGTGGCTCCAGTGGTCATGGCCCGCCGACCCGATGTGCCGGCAAAGTATGAGGTTGGTCCGTCAGCGCCGAGTCATTGGCCGCTCGACGAGGCGGGATATATCACCCGGGGGATGGTCGAGGAGGGGGGGACTGAAGAAGTCCATGTCGGCCTCGATATTGCCGTGCCAATTGGGAGTTTGGTGCGTGCAGTGGGTGGTGGTCAGGTGGTCCAAACCGGCCAAGATGCCGAGTACGGGGTCTTTGTTCTGATTCGCCACCCGGGGGGCTATACCTCGCGCTATGGACATCTATCGGCGGTAACGACATTGCAAGGTGCATCGATCAACGCAGGAGAGGTACTCGGTCGGTCCGGCAACACCGGGCGTTCGAGTGCCCCTCATCTTCATATCGAAATCAGACAAGGCGGCGCCGTGGTCGACCCCACGACGCTTATTAAGGAGGGCAGTTAACGTGGGCATTTTCACAGGACAAGCCAATGGCCGGGATACCAGAGTTCGCAGCAACGAACGTGGAGAGAGTGCAATGAGTTCGGGATCAGGGGGTGGGAGTGCGCAGGGGGGACTCTCGATTGTCGCGCCGGACCTTACCATCGTCGGTGATCTTCAAGCCGATGGAGTCGTGAAGGTCGAGGGTCGGGTTCAGGGAACGATTCGGACTGGGCATCAGGTCTTGGTGTCGCCGGGGGCGGTGATCGAAGGCGATATCGAAACCCGGGAGGTCGTGGTCGGTGGAGTGGTCCGGGGGAACATCCGGGCGTCGGATCGAGTGGAGTTGCAGCCCTCGAGCGAGGTGCACGGAAACCTGATCACCGCCCGACTCTTGATTCACGAGGGCGGTGCCGTCAACGGTGAGATCAAGATGGAGGGCGAGGGCGAGGCGGTCGTTCGCCCGGCGGAGCTGGTTTCTTCGGACGGGTAGCCCCCCTCCCCTCATTCGGTGGGTGGAGAAGAGAGTCACGATGACGTTATTGAATCTGCTGAAGGGGCGGGGCCTCTCGGTCCTGCTGCTGCTCGTGGCGTGCGCCGGCGACCAGCCGCGCGACCCTGAGGAGTTCAAGGTTGCGCTCATCACGCCGGGGTCGATCGCCGATGCCGCGTGGAACTCCGGGGCCTATGCCGGCCTCAACCGGATTCGCGATTCACTCGACGTCCCCATCAGTCATATCGAAGCGCGCACCCCTGCCGACCAAGAGGAGGCACTGCGAACCTACGCCGCCCAGGGGTACGCGGTGGTGTTCGGTCATGGGTTCGAGTTTCAGGATCCCGCCGAACGAGTCTCCGCCGATTACCCTAACACAGTGTTCGTCATTACCTCAGGCCAGCGGGTCAGGGGCAATGTCGTCCCCCTCATCTTCCGGTTTTCCGAAGCGACCTATTTGGCGGGCATCGTCGCGGGCGCGCTGACCAAGAGCGGGATGATCGGTTTTGTGGGTGGAATAGAGCTGCCGCCAGTGAAGGAGGGGTATGAAGCATGGGTGGCCGGTGCCAGGGCGATGCGCCCATCGGTCGAGAGCCGGGTGACTTACCTCAACAACTTCGACGACGCGGTGGCTGGTCGGGAGGCGGCACTTGCCTTGATGTCGGTCGGGGCCGACATGCTGCACCACAACGCCGATGCCGCCGGGATCGGTGTGTTCCAGGCTTCGAAGGAGAAGCCCGGTGTCTATGTGTTCGGGGCCAACGCCGACCAGAGTGCTCTCGCGCCCGACCGGGTGATCGGGAGCGCGGTGATCGACCTGCCCCGGGCGTTCCTGGCGATCGCGCAAGAGATTTTCGAGGGGGACTTCGAGCCTCGGGTCGAGTCGTTCGGGCTGGGGAGCGGCGTGGTACGGTTCGCGGAGAATCCGGCGCTGGTGGATCTGGTGCCGGACAGTGTCAGGGTTCGGGTGGCGGTGGCGCGGGATTCGATTATCGCTCTGGCGCGTCAGTAGCTGCGCGACCGACTTCCCAAAGCAACAGTGTAGTATCGCGGTTTTTGAGCGACAGGGGCACGGTATTGGCCTGTGTGCGCGCCTTGCCTGCCGCACTATCCGGTATGACCAATTCGGAGGCCGGCAAACCGAAGTTGCTGGCACGATGCCGGGCAACCTGCCGGTTACGCCAGTTATCCCGGCGTACCGAACAGGCATATCTCTCCTGGATCCGCCGGTACGTACGGTACCACCAACTTCGCCATCCTGATCTGATGGGTGAGGGCGAGGTGCTTGCCTATCTGACGCATCTCGCCGAGGCCCGCAAGGTATCGTATAGCACCCAGATGCAAGCCTTGAGTGCGTTGTTGTTTCTGTATCGCGATGTGCTGGGCCGCCCATTGGGTGATCTGCGTGGATTGGTGCGGGCGCGGGGTCCCCGACGGATTCCCGTCGTCCTGAGCGTAGGGGAAGTGAGCCAGATACTCGGCGCCATGGAGGGAGAGGCCTCGCTGGTGGCGATGCTGTTGTATGGGGCGGGGCTCAGGCTGATGGAGGCATTGACGCTTCGGATCAAAGACCTGGACCTCAGGCGAGGTGAAATCCGGGTTCGGCGGGGGAAGGGTGGCAAAGACCGGGTGACCATCCTTCCTCAGAAGGTCAGGAGTCGGTTGGCGGCCCATCTGGCTCGGGTTCAAGAGCAGCACCGGCGGGACCTGGCTCAAGGTGGCGGCCAGGTGTCGCTCCCCGGGGCGTTGGAACGAAAGGCACCATCCTGGGCCAGCGGGTGGGCTTGGCAGTGGGTGTTCCCGGCCCACCGACGCTATCAGGACCGGGAGACCGGGGAACGGCGGCGGCACCATCTCGACCCATCGGTGGTGCAGCGGGCGATGGCACGTGCGGTGAAGGCGGTGGGGATTCCCAAGCGTGCGACGTGCCACACCTTGCGGCACTCGTTCGCGACCCATCTACTCGAGTCGGGGTACGATATCCGTACGGTGCAGGAGCTTCTGGGGCACAGCGATGTGAGCACGACGATGATCTACACTCATGTCTTGAATCGGGGCGGCTTGGGGGTTCGGAGCCCAGCGGATGCGCTGTGAGTCCGGATAAGGGGATAGGCCTCATTCCGGATTCTTCTTGCGTCCGGCCACACCGCATTGGAGATTGAGGAATGGCCAACCCGAAGATCGACTTCAGCCATCTGTCCCCCACCGAGCGGCTCGAACTCATTGGGGACATTTGGGATAGCCTCGAGGATCAGGCGTTCGAGATCAGCCCAGAACTCGCGGCGGAGCTCGATCGGCGACTCGACGAGATGGGGACAAACCCCGGGGCAACCCGTTCGTGGGAGGAGGTCCGGGCCGACCTTCGGGAGCGCCTCTCGTAGTGCCACGCCTCCAAGTCGAGGCGATCGCCGAAACAGAGATCGCTGACGCGTTCGAGTGGTACCGAACGCGATCTGGCACTGTCGCTCGGGTTTTCCTCAACGCGCTCGACGCGACTCTGACGCAGGTCGGTCAGTTGCCGGAGCGGTTCCCGGTCGTGCACAAGGACATTCGACGCGCCATGGTCCCACGGTTTCCGTACTGTGTGTTTTTTGTCGCCGAAACCGAAGTCATTCGAGTCATTGGTGTCGTGCATGGCAAGCGACATCCGCGTCGCTGGCAGAGTGGTGCATGAGGGCTAACCGGCGCATGGAGTTGGCGGCCCGTTTTTCGGCGGCGAGGCCGCCTGATATCTTTCACTTGCGGGGCATGCGGCCCCGCCGCACCGGGCCGCAACTCATGCGCAGCATCGATAGGCGGCGTGGCTTGCAGGCCTATCTGGATGATGGTAGCATATGATGCAGTCGATTGACAAGTTAGATTGCTCCAGTGGACGCGGATAAGCTGAGGGGACAGGTGAGCGGCGCACAACAGATCGAGAAGCTGCGAGCCAGGGCAGAGGTCGTCCTTGACCAGCTGATTGGGCTCGAAAAGAAGTACGCCATGCTGAAGCCGCTAGCCTACGACGCGGGCTTGGCCGAGCGGGTCGGGAAGGGGGCTCCAGCGCACGGCCATGCGATCCTCCAGGACGCCATGCTGGAGGTGTGTGTGCTCGACCTGGTCAAGCTGTCCCTCGACATGAGCGAACGGGCACCAAGCCTCGTCAACATCATGGCCACACTTGATGACGAGGCTGTGAAGGGCGCGCTCCGTTCCGACTACACCGTGGTCCCACCGATGCGACAGGTGGGAACGAGCGAACCTCTCCCCGAGGAAGTGCTCGAGTCAATCGCTGAGCGGGAACGCCACCGATTGGGCACCGAATTCGATGCCGCGTGGGAGCGTCTCGCAGCGGAGTGGACGGAGCTCAAAGGCGACCAACGCCTACAGGGCTTCAAGACTTGGCGGGATAAGCTCATCGCACACGCTGACCTCCACCATAAGGATGGGGCCTACAGTCTCACAGCTCTGGCCGACCTCAAGTTGAAATGGGGTGACATGAAGGCCCTGCTCGGCGAGGTCAGAGCGGTGGTGGACTCGGTCAGCACCGTCACGCGAGCGAGCAGCTTCGCGTGGGACATGCTCGACCAACAACTCACTGACGCCTCAGAAGCGTTCTTTGGTCTCGTCGGTCCCTGTGACGAGGAAACGGGAGCAATCTAACAAGCGATTGCTACTGACGCGGGTTACCCGCATGGCGGGCGGGCCACTCGCCTTCAGCTCGCACCCCTTGTTAGCAGGAGGCCCGCGCAGCAGAATCGCGAGACGTTAGCTAGCGACAAGCACCTAGTGGAGGCCTCCTGATCCGCGAGATCCCGTTGCTCGTCATTGCGTTGGCCTTCGGCTCGGGTGTCAGCGCCCAAGTGTCGGTCTGGGTGCCCATCGACGACGGTTTCGCGCTGGCCGCCACTTCATGGGAGCCGGCAAACCCCATCGGGACCGCGCTATTTGTGCACGGCTGCCTCAAGGATCAACGGGAGTTTGCCCGACTGCCGGCGGCATTGTACGAGGCCGGGTGGAATGTGGTCACGTACGACTTGTATTCGCATGGTGACAGCCGGACCCCCCGAATTGAGATCGTCTCACAGGAGACCCACGATGCCGTCCTTGGACGGGTGTCGGATGACGCGGCTCGCGTGCTTGCATTCTTCGAGGGTCGAAGCGGTAAGACCGGCGACCTTGCGTTGTTCGCGAGTGGCTGCACTGGTGCTTGGATCTCGGACCTGGTGAGGGAATCCAAGGCGTTGAGCCGCATTGTGCTGTTCTCGGGCCCGTTGGATCCTGAAGCTCAAGAGCATCTGCAGGATCGAGCCGACATCGCGGTCTTGGGCATCTCGTCCGAGGACGACGTGGAGCGGATGCGAGTCGCGCTTGGGCGGTCCGTGGAAGCGTCAACCTCTCCGGGTAATGCATTATTCCTCGTTCCGAGTGGAGGCCATGGTGCCGGCGGGCTCCTGAGCAACCACGGAGAAGCGATAGTGAGTCGCGTGCTTGCCTGGCTGTCCGAACCCCGCAGCGCTCGCTAGCTAACAAGCGGTTGCTGCTGTCGTTTGGACGTGTCGGTACAGGGGGGCTACTTTGCTCACACGCTTCTGCGCAGCGGACATCTCATGCGCGCAGCAGAACCGCAAAGTTAGACGCACCGGGGAAGCGATTGTAATATGAGTAGATCATTTCTCTTGACGTGGAATCCAGGCAGCTGGCAGTGGGACGACCTCGCCGCCTCGATCGGAGAGCTAGATACTACTGGCCAAACCGAGAATGTTTGGAGTTGCGGAGTCCGGCGTGATTTGCCAGTTGGAAGTCGTTTCTTCCTTATGAGGCTCGGCGAGAATCCCAAGGGAATTGTCGGTGCCGGAATCACGACAAGTGACCCGTTCGATCGGCCCCATTGGAACGACGCGCGAGCTGCGAACGGCGATTTGGCAATATCGGTCGATATTCTTTTCAACTCCCTGTCAAGAGACCCCCAAATACCGCTTGATGAGCTTCGTACGCGCGTATCGAGCGAGTTCGACTGGACACCGCAAGCATCTGGCACTGAACTGCCACCAGACGTCGCTGAAAGACTTGAGGCTCTGTGGACCGAAGAAACGGGCGATCTTGTTGTTCTGCGGAACTACTCGCCACTACCGAATCGGAGATTTGCGGAAGGAAACTCATCGTCGGTGACCATCACTCGATACGAACGTGATCCCGCCGCCCGATCAGCATGTATCGCATACTACGGGCCTGTGTGTCAGATATGCGGGATTGATTTTTCGACAAAGTACGGACCGGTTGCAAGTGGATTCATTCACGTGCACCATCTCAACCCAGTCTCAGTAACTGGCGCTACAAGCACAGACCCAATCAATGACCTTAGACCAGTGTGCCCTAACTGCCACCTGGTTATCCACCGGCGACGGCCGCCATATTCGATCGACGAAATGAAGGAAATGATCAAGAATCATGAATCACAATAACGGCAGGCGTCAACAAACGCTGGAGTTCCTTGGCACGCCCGCGAGACCGGAGCCAGGTGGACATTTCTGCGCCTTGTCGTATCCGTCCCAAGCCCGAGGATTACAGGCGTCTAACAGGCGTATGGAGCAGCCGGGCCGCGAAGGTCTCATCTTAAGGATGCGGCCCCGCCGTGGAGCGGCCCGCTGCTCATACGCATGACGTTATACCGCATCCGACTTGACGTCTTCGCAGGAGCACGATAAGCTCCATTACGGTACCATTATGGAGCCACGACATGCCGACATTGACCATCAAGGGTCTCCCCGACCCGATCTATGAACGTCTGAAGGCCCAAGCCGA
>JAJCZW010000209.1 GCA_029262155.1 Gemmatimonadota bacterium | reverse complement strand
CCCGGGACGTAGACATCGACCGGAATAATCGTGTCGATTCCCTGCGCCATCGCGTAGGTGTCGAAAATGCCACCTGACGATGCACAGGCGCCCATCGAAATCGACCATTTGGGTTGAGGCATCTGGTCCCAAATACGCCGGATGATCGGGGCGAGCTTGAACGGAAGGCGGCCCGCACAAATCAGGACGTCGGCTTGGCGTGGTGAAAAGCTCATCCGTTCCATCCCAAAACGCGAGATGTCGAATCGACTGGCGGCCGTGGCCATGAACTCAATGGCGCAACAGGCGGTACCAAATGGCATCGGCCAGAGCGAGTTGGCACGGGCCCAGTTGGTGACCCAGCTCCCCAAAGCATCCAGTCGGGTCGTGATGACATTGCCCCCGGCCTGGGCGGGGAGGGCCTCGGACGAGTCGGTAGCTGGGGACGGTGGTGCTTGGTCACTTAATCCCATTCTAGGGCTCCCCGCTTCCAGATGTAGACATACCCCACCGCCAGGATGAGGATGAAAGCAAACATCTCGATAATGAGCATCCCCGCCCTATCGCTCAACTGTCGGACCGCGACAGCCCAGGGGATCATGAACACCGTTTCGATGTCGAAAATGATGAACAGCATCGCCACCAGATAAAACTTGACTGAGAATCGCTCACGGGCGTCCCCAAGAACGGGGATCCCGGACTCATACGGGGCGAGCTTGACCGGTGTTTGACGGTAACTGGACAAGACATGTGAGAGTGCCATCATGCCGACAGCATTCAGGACAACGAATGCAATCAAAACCAAGATCGGCACGTAGGCTTTCAACATAGGTTCGGGCCGGCGTGAAGGGTCTGATCGTCACTGGAAACGCGGGAAATCTACACGTGAGGGGAAGGCAGTTCAACCCGAGGTTCCGGGCGCAACTCGGCGTTCCGGTTATATTTACCGACGACCGATGTGCTTCATCCCTTAACCCGATTGAGTACCCTCCATGTCCATCAAGTCCGATCGTTGGATCCGCCGAATGGCGCACGAACACCAGATGATCGAGCCGTTCATCGAAGGCCAGGTTCGGGAGGTCGACTCAGAAGGCCGCCGAGTGATCTCGTATGGGGTGTCATCCTACGGATACGACATGCGGGTGGCGCCAGAGTTCAAGATTTTCACCAACGCCCTCTCTGCCATCGTCGATCCGAAGGCGTTCGATGCCAGGAGCTTCGTCGAGTATGAAGGGGATTTCTGCCTGGTCCCACCCAACTCGTTCGTGTTGGCACGGTCGGTCGAGTATTTCCGCATTCCCCGGAATGTCCTGACCATTTGCGTGGGCAAGTCGACGTACGCCCGGTGCGGTGTGATCACCAACGTGACGCCGTTCGAGCCGGAATGGGAAGGACATGTCACGCTGGAAATCAGTAATACGACCCCGCTCCCCGCTCGTATTTATGCGAACGAGGGAATTTGCCAGGTTCTTTTTTTCGAGGCGGATGCGGACGACATTTGCGCCACGAGTTACAAGGACAAGGCCGGAAAATACCAGGCCCAGCGAGGGGTGACCCTGCCCCGACTGTAATCCCGACGTTTCCTGAGTCTAGGCGGCATCCTCTTCACGGCTGGAGAGCGCGGCTCTGAGGTAGTCGCCGTTCAACCGGGCAATGGCTTCGAGGGGGATCTCTTTCGGACACGCCTCATGGCATTCCCCATAGTTCGTGCACCCGCCAAACCCTTCGGCGTCCATCTGATCAACCATCCGGAGCACTCGGTCCGACCGCTCGGCTTGCCCTTGGGGCACCAACCCGAGGTGCATAACCTTGGCGCCTGTGAAGAGCATCGCCGAAGCGTTGGGACAGGCCGCGACACACGCCCCACACCCGATGCATTGCGCCGCGTCCATCGCCCGGTCGGCGATAGCCTTCGCGATAGGGAGCGCGTTGGCCTCCGGGGCACTCCCCGTGCTGACTCCAACATAGCCACCAGCCGCGATGATCCGATCAAAGCTGGCGCGATCGACCACGAGGTCACGTACCACGGGAAACGCCTTGGCCCGAAACGGTTCAATCACGATGGTGTCACCATCCGCAAAGAATCGCATGTGCAATTGACAGGCGGTCGTAGCCCGGTTGGGGCCGTGGGGGATGCCGTTGATTGTCAGGCTGCACGCCCCGCAGATCCCTTCGCGACAGTCGTGATCAAACGCGATGGGGGTCTCCTGTCTGGCGATGAGTCCCTCGTTCACGACATCCAGCATTTCGAGAAAGGACATATCAGGATTGATGTCCGAAACAGGATAGGTCACAAATGCGCCACTGATCTGAGCATGCTCCTGCCGCCACACTCGCAAGGTGAGGTTCACTTGTAACTCCGCGTCGCGAGGGGGACGTTGTCGAATGTCAACGGCTCTTTGTGAAGCAGAGGAGCCTTGCCCTCTCCTCGGTATTCCCAGCCCGCGACGTAGGCAAAGTCATGGTCGTTTCGTTTGGCTTCACCATCCTCTGTCTGATGCTCCTCGCGGAAATGTCCTCCGCAGGATTCCTCCCGGTGGAGGGCGTCGGTACACATCAGCTCGGCGAAATCGAGAAAATCAGCAACCCGCCCCGCTTTCTCCATCGACTGGTTGAAGCTTTCGCCCACACCCAGAACTCTGACATCATTCCAGAACTCTTCGCGGAGCTCTGGAATAAGCTGGAGTGCCGTGCGCAGCCCAGCTGCATTCCGCGCCATCCCGCAGTGTTCCCACATAATGCGCCCAAGGTCGCGATGGAAAGAATCCACCGACCGCGATCCTCCAATCGAGAGGAGTCGCTTGATGCGTTCGGCAACGCCCGCTTCGGCGGCACGCACGGCGGGATGAGATGTGTCGATGGGGGTGGGATGTGCTGTCGCCAGGTACCCGGAAATCGTATTCGGGATCACGAAATACCCATCGGCTAGGCCTTGCATCAACGCACTTGCCCCAAGTCGATTCGCGCCATGATCTGAGAAGTTGGCTTCTCCGAGCACGTGGAGACCATCGATGGTGCTCATCAGGTTGTAGTCAACCCATAACCCGCCCATGGTGTAGTGTGCCGCCGGGTAGATCCGCATGGGGAGGTGATACGGATTCTCCCCGGTGATGCGTTCGTACATTTCGAAGAGGTTCCCGTACCGCTCGCGAATCGTGTGCTCGCCCAACCGATCGATCGCATCAGCAAAGTCGAGGTAGACGCCACGCCCGGTTTCTCCCACGCCGCGGCCTTCATCACAGACCTCTTTGGCACTCCGTGAAGCGATGTCACGGGGAGCCAGGTTCCCGAAACTCGGATACTTCCGCTCCAAGTAGTAATCGCGTTCGGCCTGTGGGAGGTTGGCCGGTGGCCGACGATCCCCTTGAACCCGTGGAACCCAGACACGCCCATCATTCCGAAGGGACTCGCTCATGAGAGTGAGTTTCGACTGATAATCGCCACTCACAGGAATACAGGTGGGATGGATTTGGGTGTAACAGGGGTTGGCAAAGGCCGCACCGTTCCGGTGAGCCCGGTAACTCGCCGTCACGTTACACCCCTGTGCGTTGGTGGAGAGGTGGAACACGTTGGCATACCCGCCCGTGGCAAGCACCACCGCGTCGCCGAGGAAAGATCGGATCTCACCGCTGATCAGGTTCCGGGTAACGATCCCCCGGGCTTGGCCCTCAATGATGATCAAGTCCAGCATCTCGGTCCGGGGGAACATGCGGACGGACCCCATGCTGATTTGCCGTTCGAGGGCGGAGTACGCTCCCAGCAGCAGTTGTTGGCCTGTCTGCCCCCGGGCGTAGAACGTCCGGGAGACCTGCGCCCCACCGAAGCTCCGATTGGAGAGAAGGCCACCATACTCCCGAGCAAACGGCACCCCCTGGGCGACGCATTGATCGATGATATTTGCGCTGACCTCCGCCAGCCGATAGACGTTGGCTTCGCGGGAACGGAAGTCCCCCCCCTTCACCGTATCATAGAAAAGCCGGAAGATGCTGTCACCATCGTTCTGATAGTTCTTGGCGGCATTGATCCCGCCCTGCGCGGCGATACTGTGTGCCCGGCGAGGGGAGTCCTGGAAGCAGAAGCAATCGACCTGATAGCCTAGTTCGCCAAACGACGCCGCAGCGGAGGCACCCGCCAGGCCCGAACCAACAACAAGGATACTGTGCTTTCGCTTGTTGGAGGGATTCACCAACTTGAGGTCAAATTTGTGTTTGGTCCATTTCTGCTCAATGGGACCGGAAGGAATCTTGGCGTCGAGTTGCATGCCGTCTCCTAGTGAACCCATCCGAGAACAACCCCGAGCACGATGGCGACGAAGCCAAGGGGGACAAGGCCCGCGAGGAGGGTCGCGAAAACCCGCCGCAGTCGGTTGGTATGAGGATGGTTGATGCCGAGCGTTTGAAAGAGGCTCCACACCCCATGATGGAGGTGGATCGCCAGCGCAAGCATGGCCACGATGTAAAACACCGCTACTGCCGGAACAGAAAACCCGGTGACGACATTGGTATACACATCGGTATGACTAAAGGAAGGGTGGACCGAACCGACGGTAAAATGCAGGAGATGATAGACGATAAATACGAGGAGGAGCACGCCGCCCCACCGCATGGTGCGGGCAGACCATGTACCTGCCTGACGGTCGAGTTGGTCGTAGGACTCTGGCCGGGCGCGTCGCGACACCAAGGTCAGACTGTAGGCAGCATGGGCATGCAACGCGACCGAGGCCAAAAGGGTCAACCGCACCCCCCAGAGCACCACCGCAGAACCCTTGAGAAAAGCCGCATAGGCGTTCAACGCCTGGGGGCTCTTGTAGACCAGCAGATTCCCCGACACGTGCCCGACAACAAACCCAGTAAAGAGGAGACCGGTTACCGCCATCACCACCTTCTTCCCGATGGTCGAGGCGTAGAACCGACGAATCCACTGCATGCCCGCTCCGTGGTTAACCGTGGTCGATGACCTGCTGCACCTCTTGGACCGCAGCGGCTGAGGCACGGAGAGCCTGGTGCTCGGCGGGGCTCAGTGTGACTTCGAGGATCCCCTCAAGTCCCGCGCGCCCCAGTTTACAGGGGACGCCACAGTACACATCGTGAAGGTCATACTCACCCTGGAGCCATGCGGAAGCAGGAAGAATACGCTTCTTGTCGAGTGCGATCGCTTCCACCATCTGGGTAGCCGCCGCACTCGGGGCGTAGTAGGCTGACCCCGTCTTCAGGTACCCCACAATCTCCGCCCCCCCGCCGCGGGTCCGCGCCACGATGGCCTCGATCTGGTCCGCCGGAAGGAGTTGGGTCACTGGAATCCCGGAAACAGTTGTGTAGGAGACGAGCGGCACCATCGTGTCCCCGTGCCCACCCAAGACCATTGCTTGGATATCTTCGACAGAGACATCGAGCGCCTCGGCAAGAAACATTCGATAGCGTGCTGTGTCGAGGACGCCAGCCATCCCAATCACCCGCTCCCGAGGAAACCCTGTCGCCTGGCGTGCCACATAGCACATGGCGTCGAGCGGGTTCGACACCATGATCACAATGGCCTCAGGTGCAATCCGGGCAATCTCTTGACCCACCGACCGTACGATCCCGGCGTTTGTCTTGACCAGGTCATCCCGACTCATCCCTGGCTTCCGAGCAATCCCCGCCGTCACCACGAAGACGTCCGAATCGGCGGCGGCGTCATAGTCATTGCTGCCACGCATCTTCACATCGAACCGCTCGACAGGTGCCGATTGCCATTGGTCGAGGGCCTTGCCTTGGGGCAGACCCTCGACCACGTCCACCATGACGACTTCACGAGCCAGGTGCTTTTCGGCCACCCGTTGGGCGGCGGTCGCCCCCACATGACCGGCTCCCACAACGGTAACTTTTCTTAGCATAAGAATTCCATCAATGTTGGTGGTAAGACCATGCAGAGCATCGGAGTACACCGAACGAGGCGTTCCGGCGTCGAGTAATGTAACGAACCCCGCGCCGTCACACTACGTACGCCCTGGAGGCGAGAACAGATTCCAGGACGGTTGGCTCCCGACGGACCCGTCGGTAACCGTACCTTGACGGACCCCACATCTGGACCGATACTCTCCGAAGTGCACCACGTTCGGGATGAGTGGGATGGCAGTCGGCCGCTGGGACAACGTGTTGCCCCTTCTGAGACAGACGTTCCCAGCAACACTCATCCTCGGGAATGCACCTGACCTGGGCACGAGGCCCTCCGTCAGCGTGTGTGCAGTGTCCACTTCCTTTGAGGAGAACTCTCATGCGTAACACGACACGGACATCTTTCTGGCGCTACATCCCACTGCTGGCGCTGACCTTGTTCCTGAGCCCCACCGAGACCGTGGAGGCCCAGTGGACCGGGGGTGGGTACGGTTGGGTCGACGATACCACCAACGGCTTTTGCCGGGAGGAATGCTTTCTCTACTACACCATGTGCGAGTGCTACCGGGTACCCGACATGATCGTAGAAGGGTAGTGCCACGCATGAGCGTCATCGCCATTTGGCGATGGCGCTCACGCGTCCAGCACTCCACATCTCTTTCGTGCCTTGAGGAGTTTCATCATGAGCATTTTTTCCGTTCCGCGATATTACTCGGCGAACCCCACTCCTTTCGGGGAGAGGATCACTTCCGCCATCCTGGGTGTAGCCGTCGTTCTGGTCGCCGCCTGCGCCACGCGAGAACAACCGACAGATGACGTTCGGTTGTCCAACGCGACCCGGATCGATACTCTCGTCGCCTCGAGTGACACAGCAGTTGTCATCCTGATCGACCCGTCCGACTGCATTTCGTGTTCGCCATCGCTCAGTACGTGGTACTTGATTCGGCGGAGTCACCCTGTGTACTACATCTTTACCCGAACCCCAACCGAGGGCGAGGCCAGACTGTTAGCCCTTCATCGGTTGGAGGCTATCGGGATAGTCACCAATGGCTCGGTTCACCTCAAACCCAGAACCCATCGCGTGATCGCGTATCGCCAGGGAGTAAAGTGGATTGAGGAAACCGTCGGCTTCGGCCATTCTAAGGGAACCATTCTGTCTCGGCTTGGCTGGGGAGGGCCCACTTCATGAGAAGCAACGTGTGGACCACTCGGTCACTCTTCGTGGCGATGGTGATGGGAACGGCGCCGACCGCATGCGGTCCGCCCAACAGCACCCTGCTCCCCGCCAGTACTGCCGGGCCCGTGATGACCATCCTCGATAGTTTCGACCTGGAGGAAACCGATTCGAACTTCATCGCGGTCCCGCTCCACCTCAACGTAATGGAGAACGGCGACATCCTGACCAGTGACCGCCCGACGTCACGAATCTTCTTGTATGATCGCAACGGGGCATTCAAGAAGACCTTCAGTTCCCGGGGCCGCGGACCGGGGCAGATCATGTGGATGACCTGCCTTCTCCCCATAGGAGACTCTCTCCTCTTCGTCGGAGACGATAACCTCCACCGGATAACCTACTTTGACCTGAGGACGGGTGACGTCATCAAAACCGTGCCCTACCAAGGACACTTCAACAACGCGGCTGTCAAAGGCGATTCCATCTACCTCGGATTACTCCGGAGCACGAAGGAGAGCGGCTTTACTGGACTGGCCGTTACACCGCTCCTGGGGGACAGCATTTACTATTCTCAAGGCGTACCGCCTATCTATGCCGAACGGAATTACGTACAGGGTACGAAGGGAAACGTTCTGCTCTCCGAAGTTGGGTCAACCGTTGCATTCTCCTTTGCGGCACTTCCAAACCTCTACCTCCTCGAGCGCTCGGGTACGGTAGACACCGTGACACTCCCCAGTGCGCGTCGACTTCCTGCGCCAGCAGATCCAATGGAGGCGTTCTCCGAGCGGGCGCTCATGCGCCTCACGCCAGCGGAGAGAGTGAGAATCACCTCGCTGATCTGGTCGGTATCGAGTCTTCCCAATGGACGCTTTGCCGTCATCTTCGCCGATCTGAAACGGGCAACGAGAGCACCGGACGTGTCGGTGACCTGGCTCACCATTGTCGACTCCTCCTTCACACGCGCATGTGTCGACGGCGCGATTCCCATCGATGGACACGGGTACGTCCGGTTCGACTTTGTCGGCGATACTCTGAATGTGTTGGACCAGGTGGTGACTGAAACAGCCTTGCGGACCAGGCTACGTCGGTTCCTGCCCGACCTTTCTGCTTGCGATTGGGTACCGCTCGACCGCCGCCGGGGCGCGCCGTTATCGCCGTCTACTCATGCTGATTGAAAGGACTATGTCACCGCCCGGGCAGCGGCCGGCCTGGGGGAGGGGGGGGGAACGATGAGTGCGATTGCTATTTCTTAGGGCCATCGAGCGTTTGCCGACGCGTCGTGCGAGACGTGATCTTGGGACTATTTCGCTGATCGATCGAAAGCTGCCGTAGTGCTTCATAGAGCACGATGCCAACTGCCGTGGCGAGATTGAGGCTCCGTACAGGACCGGTCATTGGAATGCAGAAGCACTGTTCTGGATGCTTCTCCAGAATCCGTTCAGGCATTCCATCAATCTCGTTTCCAAACACGAGGCAGCTGTTGGCCGCCGGCTGCATCTCCCACAGTGGTCTGGTCCCGTGCGCCGAAAAGTACAGGCACCGTTCACGGGCCATCGCCTCACGGAACACGCGCCAAGTGGGATGGATCCACTCATCGACATGTTCCCAATAGTCCAGCCCTGCCCGCTTCCGTTCCGCGTCGTCAAGGGAAAAGCCCAAGGGACCGATCAGGTGAAGGCTCGTATCCGTTGCGGCGCAGAGGCGTGCGATATTCCCTGTGTTGGGTGGGATGCGCGGTTCAATTAACGCGATATGAAGCGACATGACCCTCGAATCTAAATGGTCTTGGTGAGCAAAGATGCCATCGATGTACTAGCCGCCTCGGGTATGCATTTCCAGGCGGGGATCCTCCCGAAGGCGCTTGACTTGATAGAGCGCCTCCCGACGATGGGATGCAAGTCTTTCGACCGCACCTTGGTCATCACGGTCCCGCCAAGCCTCCGTGATGATCGTACACAACTCAGCGTCGGACGCCCCACCGCGCAGCGGCTCACGGAGGTCGATCCCCTCCTCGGCGTAGAGACACCGATACCAGGTGCCATCCGCCGTGAGGCGTCCACGGTCACACGTCCCGCAGAAAGGTGCGGTGGTCGACGACACGATGCCAAACAGCTGGCCACTCGGTAAAGCAAACTGTTCGGCCGGGCTTGCCATATTTTGCCGAGGCAGCCGACGCACCTCCCCGCCCCCCGGTTCGCACTGCAGTCGTTTCAACATCTCGTCGCGAGAGACAACGTCCTCCGACGCCCATTGCGTGGCCCCTCCAACGTCCATGTACTCGATGAACCTGACCTCGACATCATGACGAGCGCCGAAGGCCAGGAGCGGCGAAAGTTCATCGTCGTTGTACCCTCTGATCACCACTGTATTCAACTTCACAGGGAACCCAACCTCACGGGCTCCCGTGATGCCGAGCAGTACGTCCGCATGGCTCGTGCTCCTGGCGAATTGCGCCATCCGCTCTGGGTGTAGGGTATCCAAAGACACGGTGACCCGCCCAAGGCCTGCTGTGCGAAGCGCCCGGGCCTCTTCGGCCAAGAGAATACCGTTGGTCGTCAGAGCAACATCAGGCACCCGCTTGGCCAATTGGGATATCAACGTCACCAGCCCGTGCCGTAGCAATGGCTCCCCCCCGGTCAGCCGGACCTTCTGGACCCCAAGCCTGACGAACAGGCCTGCCAATCGATCCACCTCTTCGAATGTCAGGAGCGAGGCACGAGGCAACCAGGTGTACGATTCCTCGGGCATGCAATACCGACACCGCATGTTGCAGCGATCGGTTACCGAAATCCGAAGGCTCCCGAGTGGTCGGTGGAGCCGGTCTTGGAGGGGATCGATCGGAGGCTGGGTCACGTGCGACCTCATGCGTTGGAACTCCCCCGGGGCGGAATCAAGGATGTAGATGGAGTTCCACCAACCTGGGTTGGGTCGACCCAAGCCTGGGTTCCGTCAGAATAACATTCCCGCTTCCAAATGGGCACTCGGGCTTTGACCTCATCGATCATGTGGCGGCAGGCCATGAAGGCTTCATCGCGATGCTGTCCCACGACCACAACCACCACTGAAACATCCCCAATGTTCAAACGGCCGATGCGGTGCGCAACGAGTACCTGGACTGGCCATCGTGCCTCCGTCTCCCGTACGATATCATCACAAATCGCCTCAGCCATCGGGCCGTAGGCAGTGTATTCGAGTGCATCCACACCACGGCCAAGGTGCCGGTTACGCACCGTACCTTGGAAACTCACGACGGCACCATGCTCGGCACTTCCGATCGTCTTACCAAGCACTGCCACATCGAGCAGGTCTTCGGTCAGATGCTGCACCCTACCCTCCCGCCATCGGAGGCAGAAGTGCCACTTCGTCTCCTGGTTCGAGGACCGTATCAGGAGGAACGTGTCGGAGGTTGACTGCTATCAGGGGAGTGGGAGGTAGCTTGTCAGCGATGGTGTTCCGGATGTGCTCAATGAGTCCACCGACGGTGAGACCTTTGCTCACCGTCATCTCCATCGCATCGGTACCGATTAACTCCGCGAACGCAGCGAAGCAGAGAACCCGCACGACAATCGTCTCGCGGTCTGTCATATGGCCGGGAACATCTCGATCCTCCCAATACGTCAGAGGGGGGGATGGGGAGATGGTGCAGGAGGTGGGGTTGCCGGGGCTTGGGCGCTCCGCTCCTCAGCCACCATAGCCCGCAACTCCTTGCTCGGTTTGAAGACCGGAACCGGGCGCGCCGCCACTTCGACTGGCTCGCCAGTTCGAGGATTCCGGGCCATTCGGGTCTTGCGACGCCGAATCTTGAATGTCCCGAATCCTCGAATCTCGATGTTGTTTTGTTCTGCGAGCGCGCCCTTAATCGCATCCAAAAAGGAATCCACCACTCGGGCGCAGTCCTTTTTCGAGATCAGAGGCCCCGCGGTTCGTGCCATGGCGGCGGTCACCTGTTCCACCAGATCAGCCTTGGTCATGCTCCCCCCGTCACGGGTGCAAAAATGCTGTCGCGGCATGCGACATGACTAGGCGATACTATGAGCTTACCTATTGTCTGTCAAGAGGTTGCGTGACCGCTACACCCCGGCCGGCCGCAAAACCTTCAGAAACTCCCGAAAGTGTGGCCATGCATCGTGCGGTCCAGGTGACGCCTCCGGGTGATATTGCACCGTAAATACGGGAAGTTCTTTGTGGCGAACACCTTCCACCGTACCGTCGTTGAGATTGAGGTGAGAGACTTCGAGCGAGGTCGTTCCGTCAACCCCATTTCCGTCACCGGCCACCGAAAATCCATGGTTCTGGGCTGTCATGAGAACCTGGCCAGTGCGAAGGTCCTTGACCGGATGGTTGCCGCCTCGATGTCCGTAGGGGAGCTTAATGGTCTTCCCACCGAAGGCGAGCGCAACCAGCTGATGTCCGAGACAAATCCCAAATATCGGGAGGCCCCCCTCAGCAAGTTCACGAATTGGAGCAAACATGTATTCGAGCGCCGCCGGGTCCCCGGGCCCATTGCTGAGGAACAGGCCATCCGGTTCGAGAGCACGGACTTCTGCCGCCGTCGTCCGGGCTGGCACAACCGTCACCCGGATCCCCATGGCAACCATCATGCGGATGATGTTGCGCTTCATCCCGAAGTCATACGCGACAACGTGGATGGTACCCTCGCCCTCCGAAAAAATCGTCTTGGTCCCTGCTTGCGATGCCAGATCCTGCCCCTCCATCCTCGGGGAAGTCGCCAATGCCTGACTCACAGCAGGAGTTGGTTCTTCGCCAATTGCGAGGACCCCACGCATCGCCCCAGCTGACCTGATGTGTCGCGTGACCTGGCGGGTGTCAACTCCTTCAATGACAGGAATATCATACCGACCCAACCACTCCCCCAGGCCCTCCACCGCTCGGTGATTCGATGCTGTGCGGGAGAGTTCCCGCACTACAATACCCTCAATGCTCGGCTTATCGCCTTCCATATCGTCCGGGTTGACCCCGTAGTTCCCAATCATCGGGGCCGTCATGACCACGATCTGCCCCAGATAGGAGGGATCGGTAAATGTCTCTTGGTAGCCGGTCAGGTTGGTTGTGAACACGACCTCGCCAAAGCGATCGACGATCGGCGAGGATGACACCCCTGGGAACCAAGTTCCATCTTCGAGGAGCACGTAGGCTGATCGGGGTCCTCCCCTGGAAAGGGGAGGGGCTGGTGAGCTACTGGCCTTGGCCACCCTGATCTTGGGCTGGTGGTGGAGTGTCCCCCGTTGGGGCAATGGGTGCGGCCTGGAGTGGGGCCGGTGCGGCTGGGAGTCCCTGCTGCAATTGCCTCTGGACTTCGCTGGTCGCCCCAGAACCGGTTCCAGACATCACTGAGAGAATCAAGGATAGGGCCAACAACACCCCACCCGATATCCAGGTTGCCTTCGTCAAGACCGTCGTCGCCTGCCGGCCACCAAGAACCTTCTCAGTCGACCCTCCACCCAGCGACGCCAACCCCCCACCCTGCCCCGCTTGGAGCAAGACGACGCCTGCCAGGAGGAATCCGTCGAGAATCAGCAAAACCAGCAATAAAGTAAACATACACTCCTACGTTCTGGGCCAGTTAGGAAGAATAGGCCAGTCCTATTGAGGAGTCAATCGCGCTTCCACCCCCTTCGCGACCAGTGAAGACCAGGTGGCAGTTGTGAGACTCGCGCCGCCTACCAAGACACCATCAAGCTCATGTTGGGCGAGGAGTGATACGATGTTGTCTGGCTTCACGCTCCCGCCATACAACACTTTCGGTGTCGTCGCTCCCCAATCGACCAGTGACGCCCTGATAAGCGCGTGCACACGGGCGGCGTCTTCAGGAGTTGCGGTCCGGCCGGTGCCTATCGCCCAGACCGGTTCGTATGCCACGACGGTGCGGCGAATCTGTTCCGGTTCGAGACCAGCCAACGCCATCTCGAGCTGGCGCAGCACGACAGCCATCGTGTCCCCCCTTTCGCGCTCCTCCAGCGTCTCGCCGACGCACAGCAGCGGGGTCAATCCCCCTTCGAGGACGGCACGGACCTTCTTGCCTGTCTCGTCATCTGACTCGCCGAAGAGATGCCGCCTTTCACTATGCCCAACCAAGGCGAGCGTTGCCCCTGAGGCGGCTGCGAGGGCCACGGAAATCGCCCCGGTGAAAGCCCCATCAGGAGCCCAATGCACGTCTTGGACACCGCAGCGAATATCCGGACGGTCTCGAAACGCCTTCACCGTGGTTGTCAGGGTGACAGCGCTGGGGAAAAACCAAATCTCGCGGCGCGATTGTAAGGGTACCGCCTCGACGAATGCCTTCGCGAATCGTCGCGCCTCGCTGGGACCGATATTCATCTTCCAATTGGCGGCAAAGATCATGGCTGGTCCTGATGCAGGGCGACAAGGCCCGGGAGCGGGCGTCCTTCCAAGAACTCTAACGATGCGCCACCACCGGTGGATACATGGGTCATACGATCTTCAAGCCCAGCGGCTGCCACGGCGGCCGCTGAGTCACCACCTCCAACGATCGTCACACAACCACGCTCTGTAGCGGCCGCCATCGCCTGCGCAATCCCCATGGTTCCGAGGTGGAACGGTGGAGTTTCAAAGACCCCCATAGGCCCATTCCACAGGACGGTCTTGGCTCGCCCAATGTGCGCCCCAAATATCTCAACGGTTTGAGGGTCGATATCGTACACGCCAAACCCTGCGGGAATCTGATCCCGAGAGGCGACCTGGCAGGTGACTCCGCCGAGGAGTTCTGCGGCCACGATGCCACCCTTCGGAAGGATGAGCTTCTTTCCGGCGCGATCTAACAGCTCTCGAGCAAGATCGACGCGATCTTCTTCCACCAGACTGGTTCCCGTTTCCAGACCCATGGCTCGGAAGAAGGTGCATGCCATGGCCCCTCCGACGAGAATCGTATCGACCTTGGGGAGCAAGGCGTCCAGGAGGTCGATCTTACCGGAAATCTTCGCTCCACCAAGAATGGTGACGAAAGGGCGCTTCGGCTTGGCCAAGGTCTCGCCGAGGAAGTGGACCTCCCGCATCATGAGAAACCCTGCGACCGCTGGTTTCAAGAGATGCGCAACGCCCTCGGTACTGGCGTGGGCGCGGTGCGCGGCACCGAACGCATCGTTGACGAAGAAATCACCGTGGAGGGCTAAGGTGGCCGCAAAAGCTGCATCGTTCAGCTCTTCCCCGGCATTGAAACGGATATTCTCAAGGAGGGCAATTCCTCCCCGGGGAAGGCGCCGTGACGCGGCAACAGTTTGTTCGCCTAGAGCGTCACGAATAAACGTCACTGGGGTTCCAAGGAGGTGTTCGAGGGTGTCGCGCACCGGCGCGAGCGAGAAGTCCTGATTCACCTTGCCTTTCGGTCGGCCGAGATGAGAAACGAGGACCACCCGCGCCCCATGGTCGCGAAGGTACGTTATCGTCTTGAGGGCTGCCCGTATCCGGGTTGCGTCGGTGACGTGACCCTCGGCGATCGGGCAGTTAAAGTCAACGCGTACCAGCGCGCGTTGCCCCTCGAGATGCATCGCATCTAGCGATTCAAGGGCCCGCAACATCGTCACGCGCCCTGAGACGCCAAGTACCGCAGGAGATCGACACACCGTGCGGAGTATCCCATTTCGTTGTCATACCAACTTGAGACATGCACCAAGCGTTCGTCGAGCACGTGGGTGGAACGGGTGTCGACCGTACTTGAATGCAAGTCGCCAATGTAATCGCAACTCACCAAAGGTTCATCCGATGTTGCCAGCACCCCGGAGAGTGTTCCCTGGGCGGCCTCACGGAAGGCGGCATTCACCTCATCCGTGGTGGTTGCACGCTCCACCTCACAGGTGAGATCGACGATCGAGACATCAGCGGTGGGGACCCTCAGGGCCACACCGTCGAGCTTTCCCTTCACCTCGGGAATCACCAGGGCGGTCGCTCGAGCCGCACCAGTACTGGTGGGAATGATCGACAGCATCGCGGCGCGCGCACGACGAAGGTCTTTGTGGGGAAGGTCGAGAATACTCTGATCGTTGGTGTAACTATGCACGGTGGTCATGAACCCGCGCACGAACCCGAATCGTTGGAGCAAGACCTGGACGACCGGCACCAGACAGTTGGTCGTACAACTCGCGTTGGAAATTATCCTGTGCTTTGTCGGATCGAGGTTGGTATGGTTGACGCCGTAGACCACGGTGATGTCTTCTCCCTTCCCCGGAGCAGAGATCACCACCGTACGAGCTCCGGCGTCAAGATGTTTGCTGGCGCCATCCCGGGCCGTAAACCGACCGGTTGACTCGAGGACGAGGTCGACGCCGAGTTCCTTCCAGGGCAGGGCGGCAGGATCGCGTTCCGAAAGCACTCGCACCGGCCGGTCGGCGATCGTGATTGTGTCCTTCCCCGCTTTCACATCGGCTCCAAATCGGCCGTGGACAGAATCGTACTTGAGCAGGTGGGCGAGTGTCTCCGTATCAGTCAGATCATTGACGGCCACGAGATCGAAATCGGTAATACCGAGTCGATGTGCTGCCCGAACGACATTACGTCCTATCCGGCCAAAGCCATTGATTGCAATCTTCATGGTCATGCCAAAATCTCCGCCGTATCTGTCTCGTGGTGAATGAAGGACGCCACTGACGCATCGAGTGGGCGCTCTGCCCGTGCAAACGTTACGCCCCGTACCTCCACCGCCCCAGCGGCGAGGCAGGCGGTCGCGCTTGCGCGCAGCGTCGCGCCGGTCGTAAAGACGTCATCGACCAGAACAACAATCTCTCCCTGCAAGCGTTCTGCCCGAAACGCCCCTTCGAGGTTCGCACGTCGTTCCTCCGGTGTCAATCGGGTTTGGGTGGCTGTGGACCGAGTGCGAACGACCCGATCGGTGAAGACCGGAACGGCGACCCGTTGCCCGATTGCCCCTGCGAGGTGCGCGCTCTGATTATAACCACGACGACCCTGGCGGGCGCGGGACAGGGGCACCGGAACGAGTCCAGTAGCCCCCTCGAATATCGTCAGCCGCGACATGGGTATGGCCATCGACTCGGCTACCCGTCGCCACCCCTCATACTTGAGGAGATGGACTGCGCGCCGGGCGAGGGGATCGAGCCAGACGGCGCTGGCGATAGGACCCGCCCACTGGCTCCAGGTGGCACAGATACGGCATGGGTCATCTCCTTCACGCGGCTGACCGCACCGATCGCATTTGGGATCGGGTAAGCG
>JAJCZW010000208.1 GCA_029262155.1 Gemmatimonadota bacterium | reverse complement strand
GGTAGTAACACGACATCTCGCTCAATCCTTTCTCTCAACACCTTGACGCTTCCCCGGCCCAGCCTCGGGGCGTTCCTTGGGCAACTCACCACACGGACCAATATCGAGGTGGAAGGGCTCAACCGTCTGCTCGCATCTTCGATCTTCCTCTCCCGGAACTTCCGTCGGGGATGGCGGGTGGAAGCCGGAGTTGCTTGGCGACAAACCATCGGCACGAGCTTCAACATGATCTTGGCGACGGAGGTTCCGGGCCTCCGATCCTACAACACCGCGACGACGGAAAGTGGGACGTTGACCGGATCCCATTTCATCCAGGGTTCCATGCAGGTCCGCTCGGCGGCAGAGATCGATTTCGCAACGACCCCATCGGTGCAGCGTGCCGGTGTGGCCGGCCGAGTCTTTGTGGACACAAATGGCAACGGGGTGTTCGACTCAGACGAAGAGGCTATCCCCAATGCACGTGTCCGCGTAGGCATTTGGTCCACCCGGACCGACCAACGAGGGAACTACCGTATCTGGGATCTCACACCGTACGAGCCAACCCTCGTGGCAGTCGACTCCCTTTCGCTTCCGTCTCCGCTCTGGATGCCGGCCTATGCGTCGATCAGCGTCGAGGCCGCTCCCAATTCGTATCGTGCTCTCGACTTGCCGGTCACCCCAGGCGGCGTGGTCGACGGGCGAGTGCTGCGGCCGACCCCAACCGGCGTCGTCGGCGTGGCGGGCGTCCCACTCCAACTCCGCAACCAAGCCACCGGCGGGACCTATCAGCTGTTGACCTTTAGCGACGGCTCCTTCTATGCTATGGGTGTTCGGCCGGGTATCTACGACGTCGTCGTCAGCCAGGCTGCTCTCGCTCGACTCGGTGCTACCGCCCCTCCCATGACGTTCACCATTCGCCCCTCGGTGGACGGAGAATCGATCGCTGGCTTGGACCTGACCCTCCTCCCTATCGCTCCGTAATCCCCAAACAAAACGACCCCCGAAGGGGTCGCTCGAACCCAGGCTGGGTGCCCGAGTTTAGTGAGCCGGCTCGAGGGCAGGAGCCCCAAGGGGTGGGGCTGCCGACTCATTTTCCTCTCCCAACAGCGAGCATTATCACCTAGGAGCGATCACGGTCCCGTCGGCCTCGGTCGCGTTCCCGGTCATGGTCGCGACGGTCCCGATTCCGATCCCGCCGATCTCGATCATACCGGTCGTGATCGGAGCGGTCGTGTCGCCTCCAATCTCGACGATCCCAATCTCGGTAATACCGACCGCGATACCGATAGATCTCCACTCGGCGGTACCCACGACGATAGCCATCGTAGAATCGATCGTGACGCGGATCGTAGTACACCGACGTACGCACCCGCCGAACACCATGACCTCGCCTGTACGATCGTTCGTTCTGCCAATGTCCCACCTTGATCCGGCGAGGACGGTACCGATCGACGACGACGGCCCGACGCGACCTGTAGGGCCGAGATCCGATTGTGACGTGCCCGACAACTGGCCCCGTGCCAATGCGGACATGCGCCCGAATCCGTTGGGCAGTGGCCGACCCGGGGATGACCATCGCAAGTGTGGCAACCGTTGCCAAGAATCGTTGAGTAGACATCACAGGCTCCTTTCCATACAGTCCAACCTTCTGCACTGTGATAAAGCGAGCCCTGTGCCAAACAGTTATCATGTTATCTGATAACGAGTTAGATGAAATAGCACGTCGATGGAAGCGTCCTTCATTGAGGACACTTTCAGGCAGACTGTCCTTGGACGTCTATATTCACGCCCTACCCAAAGCCCGCGTCATGCTTTGATCGATTGAAAGGGATGGAGCAGGTGACCGCACGGTTCGCAGTGACAGTCAGCAAAGACTATCTCGGATTTTCTTCTGCCCACTTTATCACGTTGCGAGGACACGCCTGCGAATCGCTGCACGGGCACAACTATCGGGTGGGAGTCACGGTGACGGGTGATGTCGATCCCGAATGCGCGTTTGTCGTCGACTTCGCCGTGTTGAAACGCATCCTCAAGCCATATGTGGACGCGATCGATCATCGGGTCCTCTTACCAACGAACAATACTAAGTTAGTGTTGCAGGAGGCCGGGGACACCCTCACGGTGGAGTATCTCGGTCAGCATCGCTTCACATTTCCTGTCGCGGATTGCGCCCTCCTCCCCATCAGCAACACGACCGCGGAGATGCTCGCCGAGTATTTTGCGGGCCTGGTGAAAAAAGCGCTCCTCGATGAGGGGTATCAGCACCTCACCGCCATCGACATTGAAGTGGAAGAGAATGTCGGCCAGGCCGCATCCTATCGCGCCGAGTGCTCGCCCGTCTCCTGATCCTCGTCCCACCGATAGCAGTCAGTTTCGGTTTGAAGACAGCGAACGGACCGGTCGGCCTCGGTCGTCGGGAGGGTGTCAACCATCTGGCATTCGAAGCCTAACGCGACATGATCGAGTTGGGGCCATTCGGTGAGGACGCGATCGTAGTACCCACCACCGTAGCCAAGGCGGCGTCCCGCGCGATCAAACCCAACCCCAGGAACCAAGAGAAGATCACCCCCGGTCGGTACGGTCCGATCCTCGGATGCGATGTGCCCATGGCGTGGTTCGAGGACGCCAAAGCGACCGGGCACCAGGATCGAAAGATCGCGGAGCACCATCCACCCCAACTGACGCCCCTCGACGACCGGTACGACGACGGGTCGTCCGGCCGTAAACGCCTCACGAATCAGCGGAATGGTTTCGACCTCGGACCGGACGCCTACGTACGTCAGGAGACGATGGGCACGATGGTATTCGGGGAGGGTCCCGAGGCCCTTAAGGAGCGCCAGCGACTTGGCTGAGCGGTGGGGCTCCCGATCTCGCCGGGAGATCAAGTCGGCACGGAAAGCGTCTTTGTCCATACCCACTAGTCCCCAAAACTGATGCCGAGACTCCGCGCGGTCATGATCACTCCACCTCCCAGTGGCACCACCTTCGTTCGACCGATGACATCAGCCAAAGGTGTCCGGTTCACCACCGGCGGTTGATAGACCACGACAGTCCCAAAGTCACCGTCGGCTATGGCCCGCACGGCGGCCGAACCAAATCGCAGTGCGAGAAGCCGATCGAAGGTGGTGGGGGAGCCACCCCGCTGCAGGTGCCCCAGGACGAGACTCCGGGTTTCCTTCCCGGTACACTTCGTGATCTGCGCCGCGATCAGAGCGGCGACTCCACCAAACCGGGCCACCGTTCCCGCCTGCGCTTCCTCCAGCAATACGGGAGCACCGTGGATCGGACGGGCCCCTTCGGCGACAACGACGATTGCAAACCGTCTCCCGCGCGCCTCTCGCGCCTGAATCTTCTCGCACACGATACTGAGGTCGTAGGGAATCTCCGGAATCAGAATGACATCTGCGCTTCCCGACAAGCCGCTATGAAGCGCTATCCATCCTGCGTGCCGACCCATCACCTCCACGACCATCACCCGGTCATGGCTCTCGGCGGTGGAGTGCAACTTGTCCAAGGCGTCGGTCGCCGTGCTGACCGCGGTGTCGAACCCAAACGTTGCCTCGGTCCCTTCGACATCGTTGTCGATCGTCTTGGGCACGCCGACAACGGGAACGCCCTTTCTCCACAGGTCGTACGCAATCCGGAGGCTTCCGTCCCCACCAATGGACACAAGCGCATCGAGGTTGGCGTCCCGAAACGCCGCGACGAGTTCGTCGGAGCGGTCGACTTCCTGTGTTGTCCCGTCGACGGTAGCAATAGGATACCGAAACGGGTTGCCCCGGCTTGTGGTGCCGAGGATCGTTCCACCGAGATGGGTAATCCCGCGTACTTCGTCCGGGCCGAGCGGCTTGAGACCGTGCGGGTACGCGATCTTCCGGCGTTCAATGCCCGAGGGTGGACCAAGGTCCTTTTTCCGGGCGTAGAGGCTTTCATACCCCCTGAGGACACCATGACAGGTCCACCCCCGACGAACAGCCGACAGCACGACGGCCCGTATGACCGCATTCAGACCGGGGGCATCTCCTCCACCGGTGCTAACGGCTATGCGCACTCGCGCACCAGGCCGACGACCTCGCCGGGGTTCGCATGCCGACCGAGGGCTTTCTTGGAGAAGACTAGGTCGCCATCGACGGTAACCTCAAAGACTCCACCTGAACCCGGGATCAACGTCACGTCGACTTCCTCGAGTGCTTGCTTGAGCTCGGCCGCCAAACTGGTGGCCCGGGGCTCGTAGTTTCAAACACTGCAATACTGAATCGAGACTTGCATCGTGCCTCCTTGGGAACTGGTTACGGGACGGTGAATCGTATCCTGCCTGCCCGAGAGAGCCAAGCGGCTTGAGACCGGGCGGCCGACCCGGCATTATCCATCCCATGCACGCCTCCGCGCCACCGAGCCTGAGATCACCGATCTGGCTATCGGTACTCTGGTTTTTCCTTGGGGCCAACCCGCATTCCCTCCCGGCCCAATCCGGATCGAACTGGAGTCGGACCGATGGAGACGCAGCCGGAACCCGGGCCAGCACCCTGACGGCTATCTCGCCGGCAAATGTAGCCACCCTCAAGCCCGTGTGGAGCTTTGCGACCGGAAGCGTCGCGGGACACATCGGAAGCCCACTCGTCATCGACAGTACCATGATCTTGCAGACCCCGTGGCCAACGACGGTGTATGCGCTCGACCTCTCAAGGGACGGGGCTCCAATCCGATGGAGGTACGTCCCACCCCAAGGACGAAGCGGTCAGCCGACCGGATGTTGCGACGGTCTTTCAGGTGGTCCGGCATATCATCAGAGTGGTGTCGTGATCGTCGCGTTACGGTCGGGGGAGGTCGCTGCCCTTGATCTCCTCACCGGTCAGGAACGCTGGCGGATCTCGCTGGCCGGCCGGAACGAGATCCCTCCTCTGATCGGGGCACCCTTCGTGGCCGGCAACCTCGTTCTTGTCGGATTCGGTGCGGCGGAATCAGAGGCTCAGGGCGGGATGGCTGCACTGGACATACGCACTGGAAAGGTCGCCTGGAGAAGATGGAATACCGGGCCCGACACCGCGGTCGGAATCGCCGGACAAGCGAACCGAAACTATCCCTCGCACCGGTCACCCAACCTCGGCCAGAGGTCTTGGCCCGACGGACGGACCGATGTGGGCGGTGCCGTTCCCGGTCCCATTACCTGGGATTCCACACTCGACCTCATCTACTATGGGTCGGCGGCCGCGGTCCCCTGGGTCGATCCTGACCGTATCGGCGATGGCAAATGGACCTCGACACTCTTTGCCCGTGACCGAAAGACCGGGGCCGTCCGCTGGACCTACCAAACCACTCCCGATGATCGCCATGGCTATGGCGCGGCGTCAGGCGGACAGGTAGTCGACATCTCCCTCGCGGGCTCGAAGGTCAGAGCCTTGGTACATTTTAGCCCCAACGGATTTGCCTATACCCTTGATCGGGCGACCGGACGCGTCCTCCTCGCGGAACGATACGGGCCGGTAAACTGGGCTTCCCACATCGATCCCGTCACCCGCGTGCCGGTCCCCCCCACGACACCGGCCCGGGGGCCAATCTGTCCAGCTTCCGTTGGTGGAAAGGGACTCCAACCATCGGCGGTCGTTCCGGGGTCATCGCAATTCCTCGTCCCGGTGGCGAATCTTTGCATGACGGTATCGCCCCCGGCGTCAGCAAGCGCTCGGAACCGTCTGCCGGTCGGTACCGCGATGGAGTTGACCATAGGGCCCGGGGGAAACGGTGGGCGTCTCGTTGCATGGGATGCGGCGACCGGTACCATCCGATGGGAAGTGAAGGAGAGGTGGCCGATCCTCGGGGGCGTCCTCGTTACCACCTCGGGGCTCGCTGTGTACGGAACGTTAACAGGCTGGTTGAAGGCCATCGACCAAGCCACCGGGCTACCGCTCTGGCAATTCAAACTCCCGTCGGGGGTGGTCGGAAGCCCGATCGCGTTCCGCGGGAAGGACGGGCGGGAGTTTCTGGCAGTTGTTGCTGGGATTGGTGGATGGATTGACGGCGCCTTCGGCCGGGGTACTGACCCTTTCGGAGCCCGGCCCGCCCTCGGTCCGTTGAGCGATATCGTCGCCCACGGAGGAGTGCTGATGGTCTTTGGACTTCCGGATTGACCTCGATGCGTCGCTATGGCCTTCGGATGATCGTGATCCTCCTCGTCGTCTCGTTGGTGGTGTTTGAATCCAGCCCGAAGGTCGACGCCAACCCGCCCCACAGCGCCACTCTCATACCACTCGATTCGATTCAGGTCCGGGCCGTCATCGGTGGCCAGGGCGACACGACCATCTTGTTGATTCACGGATACGGGGAGAGCCTCATGGGTTGGCGCCCAACCTTTGACGCCCTGACCCGATCGTACCGCGTGGTCGCGTTTGATCTTCCAGGATTCGGGGCCAGCGACAAGCCCACCGGTCCCTATACCCTCGATCGAATGGTGCAATGGACGCGGGAACTCATCGCGGCGACGACCCAACCTGACCAACCACTCATCGTGATGGGACATTCGATGGGTGGCGAAATCGCCGCGTCGCTTGCCCTCACTGACTCGGCAGCGGTCGATGCCCTGGTCCTTATCGCGCCCGCTGGCTTTGGCATCGGTCTCGGTGGGTTGGTCGATTCCGTCACCGACACCAAGGCACGTCTCATCGGATGGTACCAGGCCGCCCGCTCGTTTGTCCTCCCCATTCACGACCCCTCTTGGCTGAAGGAACCAGAATCGATCGCCGATTATGACCTTACCCTTGACCCACGCTATCGAGACGCAACCGCTTCGGTTCTGGAAGACTTTGATTTCTCGGCCCTCACCAACCGGATGGCAAGCATTTCTCAGCCGACGCTGCTCCTCTGGGGGCGTTTCGATCCCGTCATCCCCGTCACCGTGGGACGAACGGTGGTGAAGGAACTTCCCTGTGCCAGCCTCGTCGTATTTGACGACGCGCTTCACCGTCCCCAGGTGGAGCATCCGAGCCTCTTTCTCCAAGCCATCGATACCTTCCTCAAGAGTCCGAATTGCCCACAATCGTTTCACAGTGAACCGTAAGTGGGGCTCCAGAAGACCCAATTCGTGCGACAACGGCCAAATCTTACTCTGGGGACTGGTCCCGCCGGAAGGTAAGTTGTATTTTCGCAAGCGTTTCGCAGAAAGAAGTATGTCTTCTCGGACCCGCGGGGGAACTCCTGGAGCTGCCTACCCAGCACACAGTCCCACTCACCTGGTTGCTCGAGCACGGTTCGGAATCCATCCGTGCCCGGGTCCTGACTGATCTGGCACCTGAAGGTTACGTCCCACCTGACTCTCTCCACGTAGCGGCGCAGGCCGTCCGTGATTCGACGTTGGCACAAGGGGTCGTGAATAAGCAGAAGGACTCCGGGATCTGGGGGGCCAACCTCCTCGGAGTCGCAGCTTCCGCACGGGCAGGGATCAAGGCAGTCGGTACCATCCCCCAGTACAGGCGCCTCATCGAACTCGGCTACCCCCGGGTGAGCCGCCCTTTCAAACTTGCCAACCGTGTGTTGTTCCGACTGCTGTCTCGGGACGATGATCCGGCACTCCTCTTTGAATTCAAGAAATGGGCAATCGATATCGACTCTACGGAGTGGGTCCGGCATCACATTCGGGTCGCCGCCACGGCGACACTCGGTGAGGCTGGCTACGTTGAAGATCCCAGGATTCGCGGATCGGCCCACAAGATTGCCACCGCAGTGAGCAACTTCCTTCGCGGCCCTCTAATGGAAAACCCGTTCGTTCGCGTCAAGGGTGCGAATGTCCTTAACCCCAGCGCCTACCCCCCCACGTGGTATCTCGTCGCGATGATTGCCGCGATGCCAAACCTTCGGCGCGAACGGGCTGGGTTCACAGAGCGCCTCGGCCAATACCTCGGGGCAACGGCGACTCGTCGAGCCTTTACCATCAAGGTTGGTCGCCGCACCATCAAGCCCGACTACCTTCTCTTGGGGAACCCCATCGATGCCGATAGTCGGGGCAACGCCAAGGATCTTCCGCTCGCCCTTCATTTCATCGAACAGTTGGCCAGACTCGGCGGGATACCCCATTCGCCCGCTGCGGAGCGCGTGCTGAAACGGCTCATCGGTGAATGTGATACCCTAGGCGTGTGGCACCCTCGGCGAATGCCAACCATAAAGAAGGCCACTCATCTCGCCTGCTATCACTCATGGGGTCTGCAAACGGAGACGAAAAGCCCAGAAGGCCGACTCGTGGAGGTCACCTTCCGGCTTGCCCTGATCGCGAAACATGCTGGGTGGGAACTCAGCTACAGCTAGCGGGACTTGTGGATGGCCGCGTAGTCGTCCAGACTACTCATCATGGCCACCCTCGATCTGACGCCCTTCGGTTTTACCCCGACAGAAAGCTTGGTCTATACCGTCCTCCTTCGAGATGGACCTGGGACAGGCTATGCTGTGGCTCGCGCTGCGGGGCTCGCGAGAGCCAACACGTATGCGGCGCTTGAGGGACTGGTATCGAAGGGGGCCGCTCGATCCACCACGGGGAAACCCAAGCGATTTCGCCCTGAGTCACCCGCCGCCTTGATCGCAGGTATCGTCGATCACCAAGCCCAGGAAATTGATCGCCTGGATGTGGCGTTGGAGCAGGTGCTGATACCCGATTCGGTCACCCTGGTGGGAATCGAATCGACACGGGGAGCCGTACAGCTCTTGGCTCACGAGATCGCCCGGGCCACAACGCAGGTCCGGCTCCTGATTCCAGGGGACTTCTATCCCCTTCTCGCTCCGGTCCTACGGAAAGCGATCTCGGCAGATGTTGACCTTCACCTCACCGCAACCGAGTCCACCGTCCTCGATTTCGCCCAGGTGGAAACGGTGTCCGGTCCGAACCCTTGGCCCGGAGAACCTCTGCTGGCGGTCATCGATGATCGTGCTGCGATGATGGCGAGTCGGGTGGCCGACGCGACCCAGGGTCACTGGGGTGCAGGTCCCACTTTTCTTGCGGCCGTCCGTCAACTCATTCCCTGAACCCATCAGGATTTCGCATGCCCCAGATGGACGAACTCTTCGTCGAACTCCAACGTGAATACCTCACCGAAGCCCCTGCCCGGATTGGTGAACTGCGAAAGGATCTCGCGGCGCTGCTCGCTGGGGAGGCCGACGCAGTCGCTTCGCTTCGAACGCGCTTCCACCGCCTTGCTGGATCGGGAGGGTCCTACGGCTTCCCCGTCATCAGTGCCATCAGCCGGAAGATAGAACAATGGTTGATTGCGAATCCCGGATGCGGGCCGGCGGGAGCAGATCGGATTGAGCGAGCAATCGTTGAGGTGACAAACGCTTTCGATGGTTTGGGGGCCTCCATCGGAACCTCGTCGAGTACGGTTCCGGAGTTTGCTTGGCGTGCTCTCGTTGTCGGCCCGGAGGGTGAACTCCAGCACCAAGCTACCGCCCTCCTTCACGCCTCTGGATTCTTGGTGGAGACGGCACGAACCCCGGCCGACACCCCGCTCCAACTGGCCTCGAATCGCCCTGATATTGTGCTCTTGCTTGCTGCGGCGTGTGCCGAGAGCCCGGAGACCCTGTTGGCAATCTGGCAGGCCCATTGCCCTGAACCGAGCCCCGCGTTGGTGGTTGTCGAGGAACCAGGTCGATTGGGACCCCTTGCGGCGGCCCGTGCTGGGGTCGACCGGCTGCTTGCCCCCGCCGATCTTGACCGCACCCTTCCCGCTTGGACCAGAACGGTAACACGTATTCGGGCTGCGCCTTTCCGCGCGACGCTCCTCGCCCCAAGCCCCGAACGGGTCCAGCCTATCATGAGTGCTATGGAGAAGGCGGGCCTCCACGTGACCGCCTTCGAGACGATTCTCGACCTCCTGCGAGCCATCGAACTCGAGTTACCCGACCTCGTCCTCGGTGACTGGGGAGCGAAGGGAGAGTTCGGCGAGGACCTCGCCACCTTGGTCAGGGTCATTCGGGCCAGCGATCGGTTCAGTCTCCTTCCCGTGATGGTCGTGGAGTTCGCCGGAACCGAAAGCGGGCGGGTGAGTCTCCTGTCGGCGGGTATGGATAGTGTGCTCCCACCCACCAATCGGATCGATCTCGCCCGCATTGCCCGATCGCGGGCGGAACGCGGGCGGAGTGTGCGAGTCATGGCCCACCGGGATGACCTCACCGGAACATTGACACGGGGCGCTCTCATGGGGGAGTTGGACGTCGCTGTGGCCCATGCCAAACGGCACGGTGAGGGACTTGGCGTGTGCGTGATCGATATTGATCATTTTCGCCGCCTCAACGAACGATTTGGTCCGGTCGTCGGAGACGCCGCACTCAGCCACATCGCCGAAGTCGTCGGCGGAGGCATTCGTTCAAGTGACACGTTGGGTAGACTCGGCGGGGAAGAATTCGGCGTCATTTTGCATCAGAACACGGCGGCCGGCGCCGAGCAGGCCGCAGAGAAGCTCCGAGCCATGATTGCAGCATCGCCACTCCAAGGCCCGGGCGATGTCCCCATTCCCCTACAAGTCACCATCGGGCTCGCCTGCTATCCCGAAGATGGCGACACCGCTCCTGCTGTGGCCAACGCTGCAGAACAAGCCCTGCGCGAAGGGAAGTTGGGAGGTCGAGATCGCGTCTCGCGGTTTCGACCTAGTGACGAAACCCAGCAATAAGCGGCGCAACATCCCTGGGGTCGTCATTTCCAAAGAGGAGTCGACCTTCCCGGAAGGTGGCCCCCCGCAGCGTGAGCGCGAGCGCCTCCCCGAGCGATGAGACGGGGTGCACCTCCATCTTGTCGCGCACCTCATCAGTCAAGTCCTCCAGGTCCGGCTCGTTCTCCGCCGGGATCAGGATGCGGGTAATGCCCGCACGCTCGGCTCCGAGAATCTTCTCTTTCAGTCCCCCGATTGGAAGGATGCGTCCTCGCAAGGTCAACTCACCCGTCATCGCAATGTCATGACGGGTGGGTCGGCCAGATAATGCCGAGACTAACGCCGTTGCCATAGTCACCCCGGCTGAGGGACCATCCTTAGGAATCGCACCGGCAGGAACGTGGATGTGGACATCCCGGGTGAACATCTCCTCGGGAATCCGGAGCGCGGCCGCATGGGATCGGGCATAGGTCAGTGCGGCCCGAGCGGACTCCTTCATGACATCACCGAGCTGCCCGGTCAGAATCAACTCCCCCTTCCCCACCATCGTACTCGCTTCGACAAACATGATGTCACCACCGACCGGAGTGTAAAACATCCCTGTGGCGACGCCGACGCCGTCTTCGTGCAACGCCTTTTCCGGCTGCACCTTGGGGCGCCCTAACAATTTACGTACCTCCGCCGGATCGATCTCCATTTCTGGTGTCTCGCCAGAGGCAAGCTTCCGAGCCACCTTACGGGCCAATTTGCCGAGTTCCCGTTCCAACTGCCGGACCCCTGATTCGCGGGTATACCCGGTAATCAGCTCCGCCAGGGCTGGGTCGGTGATCGACAGGTGATCGTTGCCAACGCCGTTCTCGTCGAACTGACGTGGAATCAGATAGGTCCGCGCGATGACCTGCTTCTCCCTTTCGGTATAGCCGGTGAACTCGACGACCTCCATCCGATCCAGGAGCGGTGCCGGAATCTGCTGCAGGAGATTCGCCGTCGCGATGAAGAGCACTTCACTGAGGTCGAACGGGACACCCAGATAATGGTCGGTGAACGTATCGTTCTGGCCAGGATCGAGTACTTCGAGCAGGGCGCTCGCAGGATCACCCTGGAACGAGACGCCCAACTTGTCGACTTCGTCGAGCAAAAACACCGGGTTCTTCGTTCCCGCTTGTTTGAGTCCTTGGATGATCCGTCCCGGCATCGCGCCGACATAGGTTCGACGATGCCCTCGAATGTCTGCCTCATCCCGGGCCCCACCGAGGGAAACGCGGACATATTTCCGGCCCATGGCCCGCGCGATCGACTTGGCGACGGAGGTCTTGCCCACTCCGGGCGGTCCGACAAAGAGGAGGATCGACCCCTTGGCCCGATCATCTTCGTTGCCAACCAATCCTGGTGTGTCGGCTCCCGTCTCTTGCGCCTCATCGACCGCCTCGGCCGCGACAGGGGCCGGTCGAGCCGCCCGCAACTGTCGTACAGCCAAGAACTCCAGTACCCGATCTTTGACGTCCCCGAGGGCGTAGTGGTCGGTGTCGAGTGTCTCTGCAGCGGCGACGAGATCGAGGTGATCCTGCGTCCGAGTATTCCAGGGCAGTTCAACCATCGTCTCCAGGTAATTCCGAATGACCTGGCTCTCCATCGACTCCCGGCCGGTCCGCGACAACCGGGACATCTCACGATCAACCTCTTTGCGAACCTCGTCGGGGAGATCCAACGCCACCAACTTGGAGCGCAGCTCATCCTGCTCGTCACCGTCCTCCTCTTCCCCAAGCTCACGCCGGATCGTCTTGAGCTGCTCCCGCAGGAAAATCTCCCGTTGCCGTTCGCCTAACTCTTCTTGCACTTGTGACTTGATGTCCTCTTGGGCATCAAGTACCGACACCTGGCGTTGTACTTGCACCAGGACTCGGCGCAACCGGTCTTCGACCGAAAACGTCTCCAACAGACCCTGCCGCTCGGAGGAGGAGAGGTCGATATACCCGGCAACCAGATCGGCGAACCGGCCTGGATCCGCGACGTTGCCGAGTACCTGCTGGACCACCTCTTCCGGAAGCCCGGATTTCTGACCCAACTCGGCGGCTCGGGATCGCACTTCCCGAAAGAGCGCGACGAAGACAGGGTTCTCCGAGTTCAACGGAGGAATCTCTTCACCGACCTGCAAGATCGCCCTGAGGTGGTCCCCTTCCTCTTGGTATTGCAGGGCGACTCCGCGGTGCTCACCATGGAGCAACAACTGCATTCCAGCCAAGCCACGTTGCAGCTGCCCGATTCGTGCTACCGTCCCGACTGTATACAATCCTTCCGGAGACACCGATTCGGTGTTCTTACGCTGCGTCACCGCGAAGACCAGTTTTTCCTCCGACGCGAGGGCGGCCTCGATCGCTTTCAGCGTTCCGGGGCGGCCGGCACCGATGGTGGATGTCACTCCTGGGAAGAGCACCACTTCCCGGAGTGGAAGGACCGGCAGGGTTGTTCGTTCAGGCATTCAACACACTCCTCGACTCACGAGAGAGCCATTTTGGCCGGACATCGACCGATTCGACACCCAACGTGCATCCCCTATGCCAGCGCAGGCCAGCAAAAGGGATCCGTACCGCCTGGGCCGACCCTGGGGAACAGGCGACTATTCACCCACCTTCCGGACCAGCTCCATCTCTTGAGGTTACGCCAAATTGGCATATTGGTGACCCCGGAGCCGGGAATCGAGCCTTCCGTCCTCTCCATAAGACTACGGGACAACGGGTTCGGTAGTTCTTGAGGTTGCTCGGAGGAGGAGATTGCCACAGATTGTTTTGTTCGACCGCTGTCTCCGTTCACCGGTAAGGACATGAACGAACCTACCGACAAGCCCCTGGCACAACGACTCAAGGAAGCGCTGGGAGATTCCTATACCATCGAAGGCGAAATCGGTCGCGGTGGGATGGGTGTCGTCTTTCGCGCACGGGACGAACGTCTGCATCGGCGCGTTGCCATCAAGGTCCTTCCACCGGAACTCGCTTTCCAACAGGAAATCCGACAGCGCTTTACCCGGGAGGCTCAAACCGCCGCCCGATTGTCGCACCCTAATATCGTCCCGATTCACGACGTCGGCGAAGGCCAGGGGTTGGTCTACTTCGTGATGGGATTGGTGGAAGGGGAGTCGCTTGGTGCTCGCATCAAGCGTCGGGGAAAGTTGCCACCTGAAGAAGCCCGTCGGATCATGCGAGAAACGGCGGATGCGCTGAGCGCGGCCCATGCGTTGTCCGTAATCCACCGAGACATCAAGCCCGATAACATCCTCCTCGAAGGCACTCGTGGGCGGGTGATGGTGACGGACTTTGGAATCGCCAAAGCCCTCTCTGCCACCAGTGGAGCCACGTTGACAGGTGCGGGGGTGGCGATCGGCACACCAACCTACATGAGCCCTGAGCAGGCGGCTGGTGAACGAGAGATCGATGGTCGCTCGGACATCTACAGCCTGGGCATCGTATCCTACCAGATGTTGACCGGTGAGGTGCCGTTCAAGGCCCCGACGGTGGCTGGCATCCTCATGAAGCAGATTACGGAAGCCGCCCCCGTGGTCCACGAGGTCCAACGTGACGTACCGGAGGATCTCGGGCTGGCCGTCAACCGATGCCTGGAGAAGGACCCTGAGAATCGATGGCCGACGGCAGATGCCCTGCGCCGATCCCTCGAGAGCCGCAAGGTGACTGGGTACCAGCCGAGTAATACTGGTCTCAACCGGTCACTACAGCGGTCCAGTAGGGGGTCATCTCGAACGAGCGGCGGCTTGGCTCGAAAGGGCTCAACCCGTCGGCCCGGTGAACGCCCCGGCCGGGACCTACCGGCGCGAAGCTGGGATCGGAGCCCAAGTCGTAATCGATCGAGTCGGGGTTCGATCGCCGGAGGGAAATGGATCCGAAACGAGCGAGGCGAGTGGGTCCGGGCCAATCGCGACGAGCCCGAGGCGGCACTCATCAGAGATACCGGTGAACCGGCCATCGTTCAGCAGGTGCGGGCTCGATTTGCTCGGTGGGCCGCGGTTACCGGCGGTATGTTCATGCTCAATCTCGCTACCGGCCTCGACAGCCCATGGTTCTTGTTCGTCGGTGGGGCAATGGCGATTCCGCTGCTCCGCAACTACGCCACACTATGGCAGTCTGGGTACAGCTGGCGTGACGTGCTCAACCGTCCCCCGGCTGCCGATGCCATCCTCCGACGCGGGGTCAAGGATGTCGCGCTGCAGGAGCCACGGCGGGAAGAGTTCGGGCTCCACTTCAAACCCATTCAGCAGGGCTGGTCGGATCGAAAAGGGATCCTGCAACTGTTGGCCGCACTGCGGCCGGAAGATCGGGACCAACTCCCCGATGTCGAATCGACGACGAATGCCCTGTATGAGAGGGCAGTCGAACTCGCGAAGGAACTCCACTCGTTTGATACCAGCATCGGGGCAACCGGAGTCTCACGGATTGAGCAACGCCTGGAGACCGTGCGCGCCATGCCACCAAGTGAGGAGCGTGAGCGCCAGTTGGCCATGCTCGACAAGCAGCGGTCGGCCTACATCGATCTTAATGAGAAGCGTGGCAAGGTATCGGCACGCTTTGACTCAAGCCTTCTCGCCATGCAAAACATGCGAGTCGATCTGATGCGCCTGAAGACCCAAGGCATCGGCGTTGCTCTGGGCGACCTGACCCAGGTCACCCAGCAAGCACGAGCACTCTCCCGCGACATTGACTTCAAGATCGCTGCTGCCAACGAAATCAAAGAGGCGATTGGTTGAGCGAGGGCTTTGCCCACCAATCCTACTGGGAAAACCGATTGCGGGATGCGTACGATCTCGCAGGAGTCGGATATCACCGGCTGGGGCGTCGGTATAACACCTGGATGTACCGCATTCGCGGCGAGGTCTTCGATCGTGTGGCGGCTGCCCTGGAGGTCGACTGGCCGACGGCCTCCGTTCTCGACATCGGTGCTGGGACAGGTTTCTACGTCGATCGCTGGCATCGCCTCGGTGTTAGACAGGTCACCGGCGCAGACCTCACCTCCGTCGCGGTGGAACGGCTCCAATCCCGATGGCCAGACGATCGGTTTGTCCAACTCGATATCGGGTCCACCGCGCCACTCCCGCTCACCGGTGAGCGTTTTACGATCGTGTCCGCATTCGATGTCCTCTTCCATATCGTCGACGACGACGCCTACGCTCAGGCATTCACCAACATTGCCGCCTTGGTGAAACCCGGAGGCTGGTTTCTTTGGTCAGATAATTTCCTCCGGCATCATACCGATCGAGTCACCCACCAAGTCAGTCGACCTCTCAGCGAAAGTGCCTCGCTGGTGCGCAAGGCCGGATTCGAGATTGTTGATCGGGTTCCGATGTTCGTCCTCATGAATTACCCCGCCGACTCACGATCCCGAGTCCTGAAGTGGGTATGGACAGCTATGGTGAGCCCGGCCGCACTGAGTGATCGCGCCGGTGGAGTTCTCGGCGCCCTCCTCTTCCCGCTCGAACGACGACTGGTCCGGGCCTGCGCCAAGAGTCCGAGCACTGAACTGATGATCTGTCGCAGAGTTAGAGCGGAGGAAGAGGGAACAGGGACGTTGTGATCGGGGAGGCGCGTTCAGGGGCCTCCCTCTTACTTTACACTATGCCTCCGCCCCCAAGTGCACTCCCCACCTCGGACGGGCTCCTTGGTCGATCCCGAGTCGAGCGTTCCCTCGTTCGTGGGATGTTCATGCTACTCTCCGCCGTGACCCTCGCTTCATTCCGACCATACGCGACCGAACAGTTCATTATTGACCTCACACCGCGGCAACCCGTCCAGGGTGGCTTCGTTGAGATCACCGTCCGAGTGCAGGATCACTCTCGGGCAACGATGATGACCGGCCGCCTCGCCGGCCAAACGCTCTACTTCGAATCGCATGACAGTGTAGCGTGGCATACCCTCGGTGGTATCCCGGTCACGGCGACGAGCGATCTTCAACTCACTCTCGTAGGGGGACGCGCTGGAGAAGCCCCACTCATCGATACCGTTTCCATCCCTGTTCAGGAGGGTCGGTTCGGAGTGGAGCAGCTTCGGGTCAACCCCCGGTTCTCCCGCAAACCCGATTCCGCTCTTTCAGCTCGTATCGCCCGAGAGTATCAGCGGGCCATGCAGATCTCCCGAGCGTCCTTCCGGACCCCACGACTCTGGTCCGGGCCATTTCAACGTCCACGTCCCACCCGCGTCACCAGTCGTTTCGGTCGGGGGCGAGAGTTCAACGGCGAGCTCCAGAGCCGCCACCTCGGTGTCGATCTCGCCGGGTCGGTGGGCGCCCCAGTGGTCGCCCCGAATAGAGGGGTCGTGGCGCTGGTGGATTCGACGTACTACGGAGGGAACGTCGTCTACCTGGATCATGGACGGGGCTTAGTGACCGCCTACCTGCACTTGAGCCGAGCAACGGTGAGCGTGGGTGACACGGTTCTCACCGGCATGCCGATCGGTCGAGTGGGAGCAACCGGCCGGGTGACCGCAGCGCACCTGCATTGGATCGCTCGCTTCGGAACGGTCACCCTGAATCCCTTGAGTCTCGAACAGCTCCCACTCGCCGCATTTGATCGACCGGAGCCCTAACCTTCCGGCCGTCCTCGTGTCCCCCACTAAAACTGGATGACCTGCTCCATGGCGGTCCGGAGCGTGGCCACCTGAGGGAGCATGAAATCCTCCAGGGTCGGCGCGTAGGCCACAAAAGTATCGGTCGAGGCGAGCCGACGGACCGGCGCGTCGAGCCACGGGAAGGCTTCGTCGGCGAGGCGGGCCGCGATCTCGGCACCGTACCCCCACGAGAGGGAGTCTTCATAGGCCACCAACACGCGGTTGGTCTTCCGCACCGAGGCATAGATCGTCTCCCAGTCGACCGGCGAGAGCGACCGCAGATCAATAACCTCTACACTGACGCCATGGTGCTCTTCCATCTCCTTCGCGGCGACTAACGATCGTTGCACTACCGCGCCATAGGTCACAACGGTTAGGTCGGTTCCCTCACGAACCCGGCGAGCCTTCCCGAACGGAATCATGAAATTGGGCCCAGGGTTCGGCGCCTTATTGTAGGTCTGGCGATAGAGATGTTTGTGTTCGAGAAACAGGACGGGATCCTCACAGCGGATCGCCGTCCGTAGGAGGCCGTTCGCATCAAGGGCCGTCGAGGGGCAGATGACTCGAAGGCCTGGGACGGCAGTAAAGATCCCGGCTCCAGTCTGGGAGTGATACGGTGCCCCACCCTTGAGGTACCCTCCATAGGTCACACGGATCACGACCGGGCTCGCGAATGAATTGTTCGAACGCCACCGCATCGTGGCCAGCTCGTTTCGGATCTGCATGTACGCCGGCCAGATGTAGTCGAAGAACTGAATCTCCACGACCGGTTTCAGTCCCCGAATGGCCAGCCCGATGGCCCGCCCGACAATATTGGCCTCGGCGAGCGGCGAGTTGTATACCCGATGGCTCCCAAAGGCCTTTTGAAGCCCCCATGTGACCTTGAACACCCCACCCTTCCCCTTTACCTCGGTGATATTCGACTCTCGACTACAGTCGGCAACATCCTCACCAAACATCACCATCCGTGGATCGCGGGCCATCTCGTCCCGCATGCAGATATTGAGGAGATCTACCATCGTGGTGGGATTCCCCGTGAACTGTGGATCGTCCTCCGTATCGAACTGCTCCGACGTTGGGTCGACATCCGGAGAGTAGACGAAGTCGTAGATCGTGTCGGTTGACGGCTGAGGCGACGCGAGTGCCGTCTCGGTTGCGACGGCGACTTCCTCCTCGACCTGGGCCCGAATGCGTTCTAATTCGGCTTCTGTCGCGATCCCTTCGGAAAGGAGCATCGCTGGGAAGGTGGTGAGGGGGTCTATGGCAGCGTCTGCCTCCCGTTCGGTGGTCGGGCGGTACTGGATCTCATCGTCGGAGAGCGAGTGGCTGTAGGGACGGGTGACATGGGAGTGCACCATCGCTGGTCCCTTCCGCTGCCGGGTATGCTCCGCAGCTCGGGATAAGGCGTCGAAGGAGGCAATCGGATCGGTCCCATCGACCTCTTCGATCAACAGATTGGGGAATCCAGTCACCAGCTTGGAAATGGACCCGCCTGCGGTATTGACCTCAACCGGCACCGAGATGGCATATCCATTGTCCTCTACCAGGTACACCAACGGCAGTTTGAGGTTGCAGGCAGAGTTGAGCGACTCCCAGAATTCCCCCTCCGAGGTCGTTCCGTCACCAGTGGTCACGAGAACGACTTCGTCCCCATGAATCTCATCATCCCGGTCAGTAATCTCGTCATTCTGGCTATATCGAAGCCACGCTTCCGCGGCGCCCACTGCTTGCAGGAACTGAGTTCCGGTGGGGCTTGAAACGGTCACAATGTTGAGATCCTTGTGTCCCCAATGGGAAGGCATCTGCCGGCCACCAGAGTTGGGGTCGTCGGCAGCGGCTACTGCCGACAGCAACTGCTCGGTCGCAGTCATCCCGAGCCCAAGGCAAATGGCCCGATCACGATAGTAGAGGTAGAACCAGTCATACGCCGGTCGGAACACCTTGGACGCCGCGGCCAAAACGCCTTCATGTCCGGCGCCCGAAATCTGAAAGAAAATCTTGTTTTGCCGCTTGAGTTGAATCTCTTTGTCGTCGAGTTTGCGGGACAACAGCATGATGCGGTAGAGATCCAGCAGGTCGGCCTTTTCGAGTCTGGCCGAGGGTTGCGGCTTGGGACGGGAGGGAGAACGGGTTGCCATGGCTGCTCGGAGTGGTAAGGGTCGTGACGAGTGGTGAAATCTTTCTCCTGCAATATACTGCGACAAACGTGCCTGTGACTCAGATCACACAAAGTAAGTAGTAGCGATAACTACTACCCCTATCCATCTGTTGCCGGTTTTTCCTGTTCGGCCTGATACACAACTCTCCCATCCACAATCGTGGCATTGATCGCGGCATCCATGATCTGATCTGAAGGGACTTGTGAGAGGTCACGATCAAAGAGGGTCAGGTCAGCCAGCGCGCCAACCCGAAGCACACCCAGATCCCGTTCCCGGAACGTGGCCCAGGCGTTGGCGGCGGTGTAGGCTCTGAGTGCCTGATCGAGCGTGATCTTCTGGGTGGGGACCCACCCTTCGGGATTCAGCCCATCGAGCGTTCTCCGGGTGACCGCTGCATAGAGCCCACTCACCGGACTGAGAGGCGCTACGGTCCAGTCGGAACCGAAGGCGAGCGTCGCACCCGCCTGGAGGAGCGACTGGAAAGCGTAGGTCGTTCGAATTCGGGCTCGACCGATTCGCTTTTCGGCCCACCGTCCATCGTCGATGGCATGGTATGGCTGCATCGAGGCAATGACACCGAGTTGCCGGAAACGTGGGATGTCCTCGGGTCGCAGATGCTGGGCGTGTTCAATGCGGGCCCGTCGGTCACGCGGACCGTTGATTGAGTCGAGCGTCGCGAGCAGGTCGAGGAGAAGTCCGTTAGCCCGATCTCCGATCGCATGGATGGCGAGCTGCAACCCTGCCGAGTCTGCCAAAATCGCTTGTGATGCAAGTGAATCCCATGAAGTGACCGCGAGCCCGCGCGTACGCGGTGCATCGGAGTAAGGAGCATCAAACAATGCCGTGGTCGAGCCGAGAGAGCCGTCAACATATCCCTTGACGCCGGCAATACGGAGCCGAAGGTCACCCGGACCGTTCACGCGGAGTGAATCGGCGGCTTCCCGCCAGAGGTTCAGGCTCAGATACACGACGACCCGGATTGGCAAGGCATTGCGATCGACCGCTCGATGAAGCGCGGCGACCTCATTCCAAGTTGCGGATACGACGGACACCCCCGTCAGGCCGAGGGATACCGCGTGTTGCACAGCATCACTCAAGGCGCTGTCCAGTTGGGTTGACGAGATCGCAGGAATCGCCTCTGTGATCAGGCTCATGGCAGCATCTTTGAACACGCCGGCGGGTTCGCCGTTCGAAATCCGAACGATCTCGCCGCCAGCAGGAACACGGGTCGTGCGGTCGATTCCCGCAAGCCTGAGCGCCGCACTATTTGCGACGCCCATGTGACCGTCGAGCCGAGTGAGAAAGACAGGATTGTTGGGGCTGACAGAGTCGATCCATGCGCGTTCCGGGAGGGGCGCACCCTCCCACTGCTCATGATCCCACCCACCGCCAAGCACCCATTGGCCCGAATCGGTTGCGAGGGCCCGTTCTCCTATCCGACGGATGAACTCGGCGGGGGTATCTGCATCACGAAGCGGCACCGTGTGGAGGCGTAACCCACCGCCAAAGAAATGCGTGTGGTCGTCCATCAGGCCGGGAGTCACAAGGTTGGATCTGTTGTCGATGATTGTGGTCTTGCTGCCTGCGAGTCGACCCAAGGACGTCCGGTCGCCGAGGGCTACGATTCGATTCCCCCGGATGGCGACACCTTGGGTCCAGGGCTGTGTGGAGTCTCCAGTCCAGATTCTACCATACACTACCATGTCGGGCGCGTCGGAGGGACTACAACTGGCGAGTAGGACTGTGAGCGTCAAGACTGAAACGGGGCGGATCATCTGGGCTCCGCATGGGGGAGTGTGGTAGAGACAGGGGTCATCGGAAAGATGCCGCGACTATCCATCGCCGCGCCACCCTCTGCAAAGACCGAGGGGCTGACTTTCGCCAGCCCCTCGACTTGAACCGCGCCGCCTTCTGGTTACCTGATGCCAGCGGCCACTGTCGGCATTCCTTCTGCCCACCACTGCTTGGGTAACGGCCGCTGACGCGGATAGATCTCGTTCAGCGTATCCCCTTCGTAAAGACGGCCGTTTTTCATCACATAGCGAATGGAGAGCGAATTCCGAAGATTCGCGAGCGGATCGGCGTCGAGTATCACGATATCCGCCAACTTCCCGGCCTCAAGGCTTCCGATATCCTCTCCCATTCCGATCGCCTCAGCACCGTAGATCGTCGCGACGCGCAGGGCGTCGTGAGCCGACAACCCTCCGGAGGCCATCGCCCAGAGCTCCCAATGATCACCGAGCCCTTGCAACTGGCCATGCGCACCCAGCGCCGATCGGGCGCCCCCTTCGATCATCTTCTTCACGAACTCAGCGTGTTTGGGGAAGACATACTCGTCCTCGGCGAACCATCCTCCCTGGCGATATCCGTTGGGATTGAACACTCGGGGTTCTGAGCCCCGCCGTCGGGCCCGCACATCGATCTGCCCTTTGGGCATGAAGGTATTGAGTTTGGCGTCGCCGATGACATCCTCGTGGGTGTAGAAGAAGTTCTCACCGAAGGGTCCCCCGTAGGAGACCAAGAGGGTCGGTGAATTCGTGGTCTGACTCGCCTTGAACAACTCCACGACATCGCTGAAGATCGGGGCGATGGGGAGAGCATGTTCCACTCCAGGGTACCCGTCCATTGCGTGCGTCAGGTCGAGCTTGAAGTCGAGCCCGCCTTCGGTCGTTGGCATGATGCCAAGTTCCTTTGCCGCCATGATAATCCATTGACGCTGCTGTCGGTTTCCGCTCATATACATCTTGAGCGTCTTGGTATCCCAGAACTCGCTATACCGCTTGAGCATCTTTTTCGCATGATCCAGGTCGCGAACACCTTCGTTGTTGGGCAGGCCGACACCCGGACCGGTGGAATAGATCCGGGGTCCGAGCATCCCATCGGTTTCGACACGATCCTGGTAGCTGAGCACGTCGGTGGACTGGGTTTGCGGATCCCGTGTCGTGGTTACCCCATAGGCCAACATGGTGAGATACTGCCAGGTCTGGTTGGGATGGACCTCGGGAATGAGCCACTGGGCGTGATAGTGCACATCGATGAGGCCCGGAATGAGTGTCTTCCCGGAGACGTCGATGACGCGTGCGTTCCTGGGAACGTCGACCTCACCGCTTGGACCGACCGCCACAATCCGATTATTGCGCACGACGACATCGGCGTTCTCGATAATCTCCTTCCCCTTCATCGTGATCGCACGCCCCCCGCGGAGGACGACATTCCCTTGAGGAGTGTCCCGTGGGAGCGTGACGGTGATGGTGGTCTCCGTCGGCTTATAGCCTTCGTCCTTGCCCGACCCATTCGCGGCAGCTTTGCCTTTGGCCGACGAGTCAGCCTTGGTCTTCGTAGAATCGGTCTTGGCCTTCACGGAGTCGGCCTTGGCCTTGGCCGCCTTGGCGGCCGCGACGGAATCAGCGACTAACTTCGCCTGCAAATCGAAGAGTTTGATTTTGACGGAATCCGGGACAGTCGCCCCTGCCTTGACCAAACTGTCGGCCTGCGCCTTGAGCGCGGCGATGCTGTCGCTGGTGATCTTCTTTTCGTTGGCAACGTGCGCCTTCGCACGAGCTTCGGCTTCGGTACTATCGTCGACCGCCTTGGCCCGACCCAGATCATAGCTGAACAGCGTATGTCCTAACGCGAAATACACCATATTACCATCGGCGCCCCAGGAAGGAAACTCGCCTCCAATATCGGAGAGCTTCCTGGTCGGAACGATGCCATTGCCTGTGACATTGATCGTTGGAGTGCTCCCACCTGCCTCGGGGACGATCACGGTATAGATATCGGTGTTCACTTGGGCCATCGCCTGGCCACCCTCCGGGGACATCATGATGATGCCTGCCGGGGTCGGTCGGGGGACCGCCTCCAAGTTCGCACCAGTCGTCGTGTACAAGGCGTCAGCAGCAATGGGAGTGATCCGTCGGGGGAGAAACACCATGTCACCCTCGGGATCGAACTGGGCGCCTCGGAACGGCATCGGGCCAACAACCCGAATGATGCGCCGCACATCGGTTCCGTCCCATCGGAAAGACACGAGCCCTTCAAACGGATTCGAGGCGTAGAGTCGGTCGGGCTGGTTCTTGACGAAATGGAGCACATCCCGGCCGGCGGTCGGGGAGATCACCGTCGCATCTCCCCCGCCCGCAGGGAACCAGACGAAGTCCCCTCCGAACGTTCCCCCTCCGTTTCCGGAGGCTTCCAGAAGATCACGTGCCGGGGCGCGCGTGGCGACGATCCGGTCTCCATCGGGAGACCATGCCGGGTTGGAGTACAGTGCCGCCACCCGACTCACTTGGGTTGGCCGAGAGATGCGTGAACCGTTCACACTCACCTTCATGATCTGACCACCGGCACCGTCGGCCCAGGTGATGTAGGCCAGGGCTGACCCGTCGGCTGACCACACCGCCTGATACTCGCCCACATCTGCCCGGGAGACCCGACGGGGTGTCCCATCCGGAAGATCCTGGACGTACAAGCGGTCAACCGCGGTGAAAGCCACTTTCTTTCCGTCCGGCGATATGGCTGGGTTTCGGATCTGGCGGGCGGTGAGCGTCGCGGCGGTATCGACCCGATAGGTGAATTTGACCTCGGGCCCAACAGCCGTTTTGACCTCCGCCGAGAACGGGATCTTGGTCGGTGCGCTCTTATCGAGTGGAACACGCCAGATACCACCGTCGTACGACACGATGATGGCCTTCGAATCGGGAGTGAAGGCATAGCCGGGAAGGACATCAAGTGTCGCTCTGGCTTCGGCGTCATCGCGCTGAACCGGGTAGGCCAGCCAGTCCTCATCGCCGGTGACCAGGTCACGCATGCGGAGCCCGGTCTGGGTGTCGTGCCTCGACCCATACACCAACCACTTCCCGTCCGGGGAAACCGCAGGACGGAAGCCGGAACCGTACCGACCCGTCATGGTATTGGCTTGCCCGGTCTTCCGGTCGTAGGTAGCGAGTTCATACTGGGGCCACAGGGAGTTGTAATTCCAATCCTGGTTTCGTGCTGCAAACCAGATGGTCATGCCATCCGGAGTAAACGCCGCCCCGAGTGTCTTCGCCGTCGCCGGCTGCCGGATCAACGCGATCCCGCTTCCACCGTCGACGTTGTACATCTGGAGTTTGGCAGTCCCGAAGGACCCGCTCGCGCGGCTCACGACGATGTAGGCGCCGTCGGGCGTCCACTCTGGGGAGACATACTGAGCTGAATTCCCGCGCGTCAGTTGGGTGGTGTCTTGGGTCTCGAGGTCGAGTATCCACACATTGTCACCACCACTCCGATCCGATACAAAGGCCACCTTTTTGCCGTCGGGGCTGAAACGCGGTTGGGCATCGAAGGCAAGGCCTCTGGTCAAGGCAGTCGCGGTTCCACCACCAATAGGCATGGAATAGAGATCGCCCAGCAGGTCGAAGACGATCGTCTCGCCATCGGGACTGACGTCCAAAGAGATCCAGGTGCCTTCTGTTGCCGTGAAGGACGCGGTCCGCTGGGCTGCGAGGGGCAACGGTTTAGACTGGGGCTTCCCACCTTGTCCTTGGGCCACAATCGGTGCGGGCAGGAGGAGGACCGCGATAGCACATGCAATCGAGGAACGAATTCGGGTCATGGGGAAATAGTTTTTCATGGCGCGCCTCACCGAATGCCGGTGGTGTTCGAGGGCGCGACATGGCGCCAGGGTTGGTCGTCCGCTGGACGTTGACGAGGCCAGATCTCGTTCAAAGTATCTCCTTCGTACAACCGTCCGTTCTTCATGACATATCGAATGGTGTTGGTATTCCGAATCTCCTCCAACGGGTTGGCGTCGAGCACGATCAGGTCGGCCAGCTTACCCACTTCCACCGAACCGAGGTCTCGTCCGAGGCCGATGGCCTGTGCACCGAGCAACGTCGCGGTCTTCAGCGCATCGTGGTTCGACATCCCTCCGGATTGCACCGCCCACAGTTCCCAGTGATAACCCAATCCTTGGAACTGACCATGGCTCCCGATCCCGGCTCGCCCACCGGCTTCAACCAAGGCCTTGGAGAACCTGGCATGTTTGCGGAACGCGTACTCCGATTCATGGAACCAGCCAGATGGTCCTGGCGACGCTCGAGAGTTTCGACGTCGCGCCTTGAGATTGAACTCTTCTTCTGGCATGAAGTGGCGAATCTTGGTATCCCCCAACACATCCTCATGGGTGTAGAAATAGTTCTCGGCCCACGGTCCTCCATAGGACACGAGCAGCGTTGGCGTATTCGTCGTTCCCGACGTCTTGAGAAGCTGCACCACGTCGTCATACATCGGCGTGATCGGGATGGTGTGTTCAATCCCTGAATACCCGTCCATCGCATGCGTCATGTTGAGCACAAACTGAAGGCCGCCTTCGGTGGTGGGCATCAGCTTCAGTTCGCGAGCCGCCATGATCAGGTATTGCCGCGTCTGGCGGTTTCCGGCCATATACATCTTGAACGTCTTGGTATCGTAGTAGTCGCTATACCGCTTGAGCACGCTCCGGGCCCGTTCCAGCGTCCCGACCCGCTCGCCAGCAAACACGCCAGGCCCAGTGCTGTAGATACGGGGCCCGATCGCGGCACCGGTTTCCACCCGATCTTGGTAGGTCAACACATCGGTGGTGGCGGTTTGCGGGTCGCGGGTGGTCGTCACGCCATAGGCAAGGTTGGCCGAATAGATCCACGGTTGTTTCCAGTGGATTCCCCACCCGGGCCACATATGAGCGTGGGTATCGACGAGGCCCGGGATGATCGTTTTCCCGGCGACATCGATGACCCG
>JAJCZW010000207.1 GCA_029262155.1 Gemmatimonadota bacterium | reverse complement strand
GTCGGCCAGCGCTTCCACGGCGCCGGTCTCATTTGGGGTCAGAATGAGTCGGAGGGAATCGAGTACGACGGCGATGATCGGATCATCCCGAAGCGATTGCCCTCGTGCCATCCGGCACGGAACTCCTGCGGACAGCAGCTGGCGCTCAAGGAACGCGCCGATCGAGTGTTTACGGTACAGGATCGCAAATGCGCCCCACGACCACTCCGGATGAGCCTCCCGTGCGCGTTGGATATCGGCGATCACCCAGGCAGCCTCCGCCTCCTCGTTTTCGAATCCGTAAGCACATACCGGTTCATCAGAGACGCGTGTGGCCGTTAACGTCTTGTCGAACAGCGATGGATTTCGCTTGACCAGCCGTTGGGCACAGGCAAAAATCGGAATTGAGGATCGATGATTCTGATCCAACACGATGGGTTCGTTGATCTCGAAGTCGGCCTGAAACCGATGGAGTACTTCCGGATCGGCACCGGTCCAAGAGAAGATGGACTGATCGTCATCCCCAACGGCGAAGAGGTGCCTATGGGGCGCGAGGAGCCGCAAGATGCCGTACTGGACTCGGTTCACATCCTGGAACTCATCGACTAAGAGAACATCCCAGCGATTGGCGATGGTTTGCGCCAGAATGGGATTGTCGTTCAACAACCGAGCGGTGCGAAGGAGGATGTCGTCGAAATCGACCAGATTGTACCGAGCCAGCCTAGCGGTATAGTCCAAGAAGAGACGCTCCTCCTCTGACCCCAAAGGATCTCCCCGTAAGCGATGCACGCTGAATTGGGAGAGGAGCCCCCGCCCTCGACGCGCCGGTTGCCCCATGCGCCCCAGAATCTCGAGTTGGGCTTGATCATCCGCGATCCCAAATCCTGGCCGAAGATCGACGAGCGTGGGGTGTGCTCGAAGAAGCTCCACGGCGAGCGAATGCAGCGTACCGCGAAGGAGCAGGTCGACGGTTGCACCGAGTGAGGACTGGAGCCGCGCCGCGATCTCCCCAGCTGCCTTATTGGTGTAGGTCACCGCGCAGAGGCGCGCGGGTCGCATCTGATGCACATCGATAAGATGGCGAATACGCTCGATCAGACAGTAGGTCTTCCCCGCCCCGGGACCCGCGATCACCAAACAGGGTCCAAGCGGAGCCTCGATCGCTCGACGTTGGGCGGGCGTGGGTGTAAACGGAGGTGGGGGAGGCGCCGCGGTCATCGCCCCACCAAGGAACGCACCCGCAGGGCCCCTGGTCGGATCGCAACGGTCACCGGCACAGGGAACCCTGGCTCGCCGTCAGCCCACATCGCTCGCGTGGCGGGCCCGACCACCTCCACACGATGACAGCGAAACGTGTGCACCCCCGGGCGGCTCTCATGTGTCCCGCAGAGGAGTCTCGGCAAAAGCGCCAACGTCCGGGGCCACCCCCGCGCGGCCACGACAGTCACCGTCAACATTCCGTCCACACACCTCGCCGTCGGCGTAATGGGGAACCCTCCTCCATAGGTAGCGATGTTGCCAAAGGCCGCGAGAAGCGCATCGACCTCGAACGTGCCCCATTCCCCCCGCAATTGCAGGTGAACCGGTACAAACCTCGGGAAGAGGCGGAGGCCGGTGAGGAGGTACGACAGCCTCCCAAGACGCGATCCTCCACGGGTTGCTTCAGCGACCTCGCCGTCAATCCCGCAGGTCGCCACAGTGCAAAACAACTGCACGGCACCGTCCGCAGCTTCGAGCGAGCCCACGTCTACCTTACGCTCTTCCCCTTGGAGAATAGCCTGGGCCGCCCCAGCAGCAGTTCGGGGTATCCCTACCGCTCGAGCAAAATCGTTACCGCGGCCTGCCGGGAGGATGCCCAACACGCCTCCCTCGGGAGCGACTCCGGAGACGACCGCCTGCACCGTGCCATCTCCGCCGCATGCGACGACGCAGTGTCCCTTCGCTGCCTCAGCCTGCGCCATGGCCGTCGTTTCTGCTGCCGTTTGAGGATGCCTGACGGACACGGGGATCCCACGCCGAGCACCCGCGTCGATCAGAGTGCTGATGAAACGTGGGCCGTGTCCAGGACCCGCTTTGGTATTGGGAAGAACGACGATCACCTTCTGGCCTTGACCTCTCGGCGGCTTCCGGAGATGATTGCGGCGTGACACGCGCATCGACACTTCCGCTTGGTGACGCCATACCAACCCGAGGAAATGGGCTGTCCCGCGCATTCGGCCGACTGCTCTTTCGCGTGTCCGGGTGGGGCCTCGAAGGTCATGTTCCCAATCTGCCCAAACTCGTCATCGTTGTCGCTCCTCACACCTCGAACTGGGATTTCTTTCTCGGGGTAGCCACCCTGTTCTCGGTTGGGTTCAAGGTTTCATGGCTCGGGAAACACTCCATCTTTCGCTGGCCGGTCCGCGGCATCCTACGGTGGTTGGGTGGCATCCCGGTTGATCGACGAAAATCAGCGGGCCTCGTCGAGCAGGCGGTTGGGGCGTTCAACCAGCACGAGCAGTTTCTCCTCGCTGTCGCCCCCGAGGGTACCCGGCGAAAGGTGGACACCTGGAGAACAGGTTTCTACCGTATCGCCGAAGGCGCGAGCGTTCCAATTACGTTGGCCTATTTCGACTATGGCCGGAAACGAGTCGGTTTCGGCCCCACGATGCAGCCGTGCGGCGATCTCGAGGCGGATCTGGAAACGATGCAAGCATTCTATCGGACGATCGTGCCGAAGCATCCCTCCCAATTTGCCGACTGAGGCTGTCGTCTAGCGGGTTTGAATCTCTACCCTGCGACGCGGCGGATTGACATAGGCTGCCACCAGACTCGAGAGACCGGCTTGGTCGACCGCCGCGACACCAAAGATGTAGTCATCGATTGACACGCTAGGTAACGTCAGCTCCGTGGTCCCACCAGGCACAATCCGCTCAAACTCCCAATCCAGTGCCCATCCTCGTCGCCACACGATGCGATACGCTGTGGCGCCAGGAACCTCCCGCCACGTGAGGGTCGCATCATACCCTGTAGTCCCTCGTCGGAGCATCGGTCTGCCTCGATCACTCATCACCAGTGGCGACGCAGGAGCCAGAGCCAGCGACGCGATCCCCGCGGCGTTCACCCTTGCATTGCGTGCCAAGTACTCGGCGGAGACGCCTGCAGGGGTATCCGCCACGGTGTGCTGCCTACCGTAGTTCTCCCGCGATTCGGTGAAACGGACACCGGGATATCCTCGTTGGTTGAACGCAGTGTGATCTCCTCCTCGCCCAAACCGATCGGCGCGTGCGACGAGCCGCACCTCATGGCCCGGGACATACCGAGCAGCTACGTCACGGATATGCCGGGCCAACTGGCGGGAGGGAGAGTCGGCCGGCCCCTCGGAGAACACACGCACCGATCGGCTATCGGCAGAACCATCTCCACCTATGACACCACCGACGATATCGTTGTTGAACATGGCGTCGATTGGCACCTTCTCCTCTGCTGCCCGGGTCGCATGAAGTGTGGCCCCAATCAGCCCTTCTTCCTCTCCTGCGAACGCAATGAACACGAGGGTTGCGTCAAACTCGACGTCGCTCGCACCAAAGACACGGGCCAGTTCCAGCACAAGTGCTGTTCCACTGCCATCATCGTTGGCACCCGGCGCTGGGAGATCGGCATTTTCCCACTCGAACCGATTGGAACCCTCGGGGCGGGCCACCGTGTCATAATGTCCACTGACATAGATCCGGCGTGCACTCCGGCCAGGAAGAACGGCTACCACATTACGGAGTTCCACCTCTCGGGTGATGCGCCCCTGCGGCGCGACACGATAGGTGTCGAACGAAACCTGAAGTCGTGGGCCCGTCGAACGGAACCGATCAAAGATCCACTGCCGAGCGGCACCGATCCCGGCGGTAGGAGAATCCGTCTGCGACAGGGTATGGCGGGTCCCGAACCCTGCCAGGGTATCGATGGTTGTCGCGAGACGCTCGACGGATATCTCATTGAGGAGGGCTACTACACGCGAGTCGACCGACTGCCCAACGAGAGGATTGGTGACGATCAATGTGCCTGCCACCATCAAGGTCACACGGCAAATTGCTTTCACTTGTTGCCCCCGACAGAACGATACCGTTCCAGGGGGGAGCCCTGCCGTGGTCGCGTGGCCTCCCCTGTGGTGAGATCATAGTGGTCTCCGGGAGCCAGAAACGCGAACCCGCCTCGAGTCCCGATACGTCGACTCGCAGAGTAGAGGACAACATAGCTCCGTCCGATCACATCAAACCCATCTCCTTGAACCACGATCGCTGTATTCTCATCGAGACCGATGCCGAGCAGACCGGGATGGGCTTCAATGATCTCGAGCAGATCGAACTGTCGGTTGCGGCGAAGCAGATGTTGATCGATGGCGACATCCGTGAGGAAACCGAGCCCTTCGACATGGTCACCCATCATCGTCACATTGTCCTTGGTATCGCCCCGCGCCAGGTACGACCCCAGGATCGTTGCTCCAGCGGAGGATCCTCCGACCGTTCCACCTCGGGCCAGAAGCTCACGTATGGCGCGGTGCACCTCTGTGTTGAGATACGAATCGGCGAGTCGCCACTGGCGCCCCCCACCGAACCACACAGCCTCGGCATCCCGGATCGGCTGCGCGAACCCTTTGGTGTTGGCCTCGTTACGATCGTAGGTATGCAACACTGTCAGGTTCGACGCACCGAGTGCTTCGAACTGTCGCCGCCCTCGCCAGTCCTGATCGTATGACTCCGCTCCTCCCGCGGTGGGAATCAGCACGATCGGTGCGTCAGGGCCACCAGCGAGATCCAAGAACCGGCGCACGATGTTCGTATCGCGCATCGCCCCGCCGACGATGACCAAGTGGCCCTGAGGAGGGTCAAGGCGCTGAGCAACCCCGAGTGTTGGTGACAACAAGATCAAGATGGACAGCGAGACAGATAGCCTCATTGCGTGGATCTCCTCGAAGCAGAAAGGTCCAGACTCGCCATTCCCCCACCGAACCGGAGCACAACGAGTGCGGCCACTAGGACGGAAATGGGTAGCCAATTGGGCGGCCCACCGGCTGGGGCCAGGCTGAAATCGACCGTCAGATGAACGTACAGAGCGACGGTCATGTGGAGACTGGCCAAGCCTGCACCAATCCGTGCAAACCACCCCGTGAGCAAGATCGCGCCTGCGACAACCTCGACGGTGGCAGCAACGTACACCAACATGTCTGGCATCGGGAATCCTGCCAGCACAAGCGTTGCATGGAAGTTGGTTTGTGTGGCCTCGCTCAGAAACTTCATTGTCCCGAAGACGGTGAGCGGCACACCGGCGACAAGTCGACCGATGAGGGGCAGCCAACGCTGGGTCGTGGTACGGATCGCCACCGTGCCATCGATGGGGCGAGGAGCCTGGGTCATCGCGTAGTCGGCAATCCGAGGGTGCCAACCCCTTGATCGAAAATGATGTCGACGGGGACGCCCGCAGCAGCAACCCGATCGAGATCGGTCTGAAGTTCCGGCCCGATGGAGCCGTAGGTTGCCATGAAGGCCTTCACGCCCTCGTAGTCCCCATCACCTTGGAGCTTGAGTATCGTAGCCGACAACGAATCAATCGCCGTCCCCATGTTGTCCATGTCCACCCGATATCGCCCGGTCGTGGCGTCACGGGTAAAGGCGCCCAGCTCAGCGAAGAAATTGAACCGCGCCACATTCGCTCGTCCGTGGGCGCTTGCCGCCCCGAACCGAATCGACCGGAACATCCCCGCCAAGAAGGTCACGTAATACGATTCGAGAGACCCTTCCTCCAGCACTCCCTGCGCTTGCAACGCAGTGATCATATAGAGGCCCAACACATCGGCCTTCCCCTCCTCCAACGCACCGGCCTCTTCCTTCAACGCTTCTCTGACGGTGCCCGTGCCGGTCAACGTATTCTTGATCCCCAATCCATGGGCAACCTCATGGAACATCGTGTTCGCAAAGAACGCGTCAAAGGTGCTCTGGGCGGCCTGATCCTCTTCCAGAAGAGTGGCAGCAATCGGGGCCGCGATGAGATCAAACTTGGCCCGCATGGTGTTCTTGAGTTGCAAACGCCGAGTCCCCTTTGCCAGTTGAACTGTTTCATCGTTGGGAAGGTTGATGGCGATCGTCTTCGATCCGGCGTTGGCTTCGCCCGCATAGTACACCGCGTCATAGGCGTTCAGATCCGCATCGGTCCCTGGAGCCTCTTGCTTATAGGGATCGGGCACCGGCAATTCGCGCTGGAGCGCTGGAAGCAGTGCCGCATAGCGTTCAAGTCGCTGACTCCACACCCGATCTTTGAGCAAGACATAAGCTTCATGGGACGCCTTGGCTCCCACCAGCTGATCTTCATACGTCTCGATCGGGCCGATCACCACGTCGACTCCGTTCGTCTTCATGTCCATCCAGGCGAGGTCACTGGCTCGATACTCGTCGGAGAGTAAGGCGTCTGCCCGGAGCAAAAGGTAGGATTGCAGGCCCAGATCATCCGCCAACTTTGCCGCCTCTCGAAGCTTGGCAGCAGCTCGAGCGACTTGCGGTGCAAACGCGACATGATAGGGTACCGGAAAGAGGGCTCCGGTCCCATCCCGTCTCACTAACGTGTACAGCGATCGGAGGGCCGGTCCACGCACCAAATCCGCGGCAGCCTCCTCGAACTCATCTCGGGTCATATCGGCGGGGTAAAACCGGGCCCCATCTGGTTTGGCACCGATCCCCGGCACAAACGGCGCGTTCCCTGCCAAGCGATCCCATGGTCCATAGTTGATGTCGGCGAACCGGGCCATCGGTGTGTCCCCGCCGAGGCTGGCAAGCAAACTGTCTTTCGTACCCCACGCCTCGAGCCAAAAGATCTCGTCCATCTCCCGGGCGGCGTCAATCAGGAGGGGGAGCATCGCCCGTTCATTCTCCGTCAGGGCAGTGAGATCAGCCGTCAGTGGGACGGTTGCGTACTGGGCCACCTGATCCGCAAGGCGAACCTCATCGGTTGGTGCCGCGCAGGAGGCTGTGATAACAACCACCAGCACCAAAGCCCACCCGAGGCGGGAGACGATCGACATAAGAACTCCTGTCAAATGAGTGCGTGCACCAAGAAAAGATAGGCCCGCTCGTTCCACCTCGCGAGCGGGCCCAGGCTGGACGCCTCTTAGTGGGCTGGTCGGAAGAGCAAAAGGGGTATGTGGGTCCCCCGGAGGATCTTGTCGGCCACACTCCCGATCAGCACCCTACCAACCCCATGACGGCCATGGGTTGCCATTGCAACGAGATCAAAGGGCTTCTCGTCCAAGTAGGCGAGTAATCGACCCCCGACATGCTCTCCGGTCAACAACTCGGTTTCCACCGCGGCTCCTCGAGTGCGCAAACGCTCAGCCATGGTGCGAAGGTACTCCTTGGCCACGGTCGCTCGTGCCCCGAAGATCTGCTTGTCATGTGTTGTACTTGCCGCGCTGAGTAGGGTTGGTACCGGAGGGATCACATGCACCAAGTGATAGGTTGTGCCCTCGGTACCAGCGACAGAGCACGCAATGTCCAACACCGCTTCCCCAAATCCGGTTCCGTTGAGCGGAACGAGAACGTGGCGCGCATCCAGGTGAGTGATCCCTCGGTGTTCCTCCGGCCGGAGAAGTAGAATTGGGACTTCAGCGTGTCGCGCCAACCCCTCTGCGGTGCTCCCCAACCAAAACCGACTCAAGCCACCACGCCCATGAGAGGTAAGCACAATGAGATCGGCGGCAAGTTCCTTCGCGTGATCGGCCAGGAGATGGACCACCGGCCCGACGAGGACCTCACCACTGAGCGCCACACCCTCGGTACGGTGACGCGCAATAACCTCATCAAGAAGAGTACGGTACCCATCCTGAATAACCTTACCGTACGTCGGATCAACCGGGGGCACTCCCTGGGCATCGATAACCGGTTCGTAGACGAATGCAAGATGGACTTCGCCTCCGGTTACACGTTTCGCCAGATCGATCGCCACCGGGAGTGCCCCCTCGCTGAACGGCGAACCGTCGAGGGGAACCAGAAATCGTCGAATCATTCTCACACCTCCGTTCCGGGGCCTGACGGAATATCGGACATTTGAAGTGAAGCGCAGGCCCCGGATATCATGAAGAATTCTTTATCTTGGCTGATGGCCATCGCCTACCCTAGATTTCTTACTCACCCACCCACCAGAGTCACGAGATGCCACGCCTGTTGCTTTGGTTTTCTGGAGCCTTCTTCCTCATCGGTTGCCACGACAACCCACCAACGACGTCTGGTCTCCCCTCAGTGGCCTTTGTCACGAAGGATGCGCGCCTGACGGGCCCAGACCAGATCGCGAGTGGCCTCGTCCGAGTCGTGTTGCGAAACCAAGGCTCGGAAGTTTACCGGGCGGTCGTGGCGGCGCTACTCGACTCGACCAAGGGCCTTGCGGATGTTGTGGACTGGTATGCAACGTGGAGGAACGGTCACCCCGACTGGCTCCGAATGCAGGGCGGTGTCGGCCCAACCCGTCCCGGCGACTCGACGGTCGCGATCTCTCACCTTGAGCCCGGTCGCTTCATCGTCGGGAGCTTCCCTCCCAGCATCGAGGACCCTGGGCATCCTCGCCAGGCAATGGCTTATGCTCTCACCGTGATTCCCAGCAGTGTCGAGCCCGTGGCCCCACCCCTCACCGATGCCATTCTTGAGTTGAACGAGTATGCCTTGGCCTTCCTCCCCCAACCGGGACCGGGGCAGCGTACGATTCGGGTGATCAACACAGGAGAGAAGGTCCACGATCTGTTATTTGCCCGGCTTGATGGCGACGCAGGAGTCGAACAGCTTCTCGCAGGTCTCGCCCCAGGATCGACCTCCCCCATCCCCGGGCGCCTCCTCAACTCCATCGGTGCCCTGAGTCCAGGCCAAGAGGGTTGGATTACGGTCGACCTAACCCCTGGCCGATATGTGATGCTCTGCCTTGAGCAAGATGCGGACGACGGAGCCTCGCATTACATCCATGGCATGCTCCATACCTTTAGGATCCCGTAAGGACCTACTCCTCCAAAGGTGGCGCGGCGACAACCGGTTGAGGTGCCGCACTTGAGGCTGCGATGTCCCGATCGAACAATCGATTGAAGAGCAAGCTTACCACCACGCGTGCCTTGTTCTTGAGACCCACCAGCTTGAGCAAGTATGCCGTACGGTAGAAGAGCCAGGCGACCCGACCCGTGATGCGGAAACCGAGCAACTCTACGAAGGCGATACCTCGTCCCAACGAGACGATTTTCCCAGCGTGGTGGGCCTGATACCTCTCAAGTGGCCGCCCGAAGATCAGCGCCTCAATGTTCGCTGCCGCGCGGGTGCCCTGGCTCAATGCGATGGGGGCCACGCGGGGATACGGCCTCCCGGATCGGGCATCGACCAGCCCGGCAACGTCTCCCGCGGCGAAAACGGTCGGATGCCCCACCACCTGTAGCGTTTCCTCGACTTGAAGGCTCCCGCGATCGGTGGGGAGCTTCACCTTTGAAAGCCATTCCGCCGGCCGGGTTCCGGCCGTCCAAATCAACGATCCCGCCATGAGCACGGCCGCCCCAGCGGGGCCTTCGATCATGACCTGGCCTGGCTGGGCGTCTTTGACCATGGTGTCGAGGTGGACCTCGATCCCTAACCGTCGTAAGGCATCCAGGCCTTGCCGGGCGAGGTGATCGTCGAACCCGGGTAGGATCCGGTCTCCAGCCGATACAATGATGACGCGTACGCGAGGGAGACCCGGATAAAACGGTCCCAGGACGTCGTTCGCAAAGTGGTGGAGTTCTCCTGCCATCTCCACTCCCGCCGGCCCAGCACCCGCGACCACTATCGTTAAGAGACAGGCACGCACCATGGGGTCATCCACTCGCGACGCCGCCTCCATCGCGTGGACGACACGATCATGAATAGCCATCGCGTCATCGACCGAGACCAACGAGCAGCTATGTTTTTCGAGCGCTTCGTTCCCGAAATAGGTCGGTTCCGCCCCGGGCGCGAGCACCAGATAGTCGTATGGCAGGTCTTGATGTGCGGTATGGATCACCTGCCGCTCGGCATCGAGACCGTCTACGACACCCTGGAGGAACCGAAAACCGTATCGCCGGGCAAGGGTGCGGTAGCCGACGACGACGTCATCGCGACTCAGGTTTCCTGCCGCCACCTCCGCAAGAAGCGGGGTAAAGGTGAAGTAGTTCTTCTGATCGACGAGGAGAATATCGGCCCCGAGTGGAGCGAGTTCTGACCGACCGAGATAGCTCGCGGCGTACAGCCCGGCAAAGCCACCACCGACGATGACGATTCGTGGTGCAGGCTGCGGCATTAGAACGGGAGCGGGAGTTGAGGCAGCCGATCGCGGTAGTACACTACCATGGTTCCGATGACAGTGATCGTGGCCACCATGACGATCCCGACGAGCTGGGTTCCAAGGCACCAAAGCATCGCCCGGCGATCTTCCTGTAGGTAGCGTTTCTTCTTGCCACTCCAATAGAGGAAGGTGCCGTACACCACGAGGAGAAGGAACGCGAGGGTCACCTTCACCAGTAGCCATCCCCCAATCGGCCCCGCGAACCGGGCGACCGTTCCCGCGAAACCGTCGCGCGCACCCGCCAACATGGAGAGGGCCACGGTAACCACACCTGCCCAGGTGTTTGCACGGGCAAATTGATAAATCCGGTCTTCGAACACGCTCGAAGCGAGCCCTCGAAAGAGCCAGGCATACATGGCCACAAATGCCATCAGCAAAAAGGCAATGTGGAGATGCACGAAGAGAGGATGCAATATTCGCACGCTAATCCGCCGATCCAATGTGTCTGTGAGGACGTTTGCAAAGCGAACGTCAACAGCCACGATCTCTTTCAACGCGGAGTCCGCCCCGATGCCCATGACTCGTCACTTCGACAACCTGCGACGCACCCCCAATACGATCCCGGCCCTTCACTGGTTCTCTGGCATCGCGCTCGGGCTGGTCCTCGCTAGCTGCGCGCCGCCGGCGGCGGACCAACCCGCCGACCAGCCCCCACCTTCCGGTGGGGCGATCGTCATCAACATGACCGATGACAACACATTCGCACCTGCGAGCGTCACCATCTCGGTCGGCGACTCGGTCACCTGGGTCAACGTCGGCCAGGTCCCTCACACCAGCACCGACACCCCCGGCGCTCCGGCGGTACCAGAACATGCCATCCTTCCGGCGGGAGCAGTCGCCTGGGATTCAGGGCTGATGAATAATGCCGACCGCAAAACAGTCGTGTTTACCGTCCCAGGGGAGTATGCCTACTTCTGCGGACTCCATGAGGCCATGGGCATGGTCGGTACGATAACCGTTACAAAGTAGGGACCACCGCTAGGGATATTGCGGATCGTACATACTTTCCTGAACGGTCGCAGCAAGGTTCGTGACTGGTGGCCCCTCCGTCAGCCCCTCTGCTTCTGCCACCCGAGCGACGGCGACGGCGATCCGCTGTGAAACTTCCCGGATCTCTGCAAGTGGAGGAAAGAGCGCTCCGCTTTCCAGATCGGCTTCTTCAACGGAATCTGCGAGGGCGCGGGCCGCTGCGCGAAACATGGTATCGGTGACTCGGCGGGCCCGGGAGACCACGACACCCAACCCAAGCCCAGGAAAGATGTAGGCGTTGTTGGCCTGTCGTGGCAGAAGGGTACGTTCTGCCAGGACTACGGGGTTGAAGGGGCTCCCGCTGGCGAACAATGCTCTCCCATCGGTCCATCGATACGCCTGCTCCGCGGTACATTCGGCCCGGGAGGTCGGGTTAGAGAGGACAAAGATGATAGGGTTGGCGTTGGCGGCCGCCATCGCCTGGAGAACCGGTTCAGTGAACGTTCCAGGTTGGGCGGACAGCCCAAAGAGCGCCGTGGGGGATACCGACTGGACGATCGAGGTGAGGTCATCGTTGACCGGATGGTCATGGGCAAAGGGGCGCTTGTGGTCCTGAAGATCGGTGCGGGATGCCACCACCAAGCCCTTGGAGTCGACAAACCAACATCGAGCCCGGGCCTCCGTCTCCGACAAACCATCCAACATCATGGCAGATACGATCAAATCGGCGATACCCACGGCGGCCGAGCCTGCACCAAAGAAAAGCACCCTCTCCTCCGTGAGCAGACGAGTC
>JAJCZW010000206.1 GCA_029262155.1 Gemmatimonadota bacterium | reverse complement strand
GAGGGCCAATGGGAGGATGGCGATGAGCACCGATGCTGCCATCAGGGCAACCATCAGGTGGCTCAGCCAGCGCCGGAGTTGCCGTTGATTCACCGGGACGGCGTCTTTCGTTCCACCCGCCAGATGAGGATGCGGGCAAGGGAGTTGATAACGACCGTGACCACAAAGAGGGCCAGCGCGACGTAGGCCAGGGCCGCGATGTGGAGGGTCGTCGCTGCCTCGGCGAACTCGTTCGCGATGACCGCGGCCATGGTGTACCCCGGGGCGAAGAGCGAGGCCGCGATCTCATGGCGATTGCCGATCAACATCGTTACCGCCATCGTCTCGCCCAACGCTCGACCTAACCCCAAAATGACTGCACCGATCAGACCGGAGCGGGCATAGGGTACCACCGCTCCGATCACAGCCTCCCAGCGTGTCGCGCCGAGGGCAAGGGCGGCTTCGCGCTGACTGCCAGGGACGGCGTTCAACACTTCTCGTGCCACGGACATGATGTATGGCATGACCATGATCGCCAGAATGATGCTGGCCGAAAGCATGCTCGGCCCATAGATCGGTCCACGAAAGAACGGGAGAAACCCCGCCACGTGCTCAAGCCACGGGAAGACGGTTGAGCGGAGAATCGGAATGAGGACGAAGATCCCCCACAGGCCGTACACGACGCTGGGGATCGCGGCCAAGAGTTCGATCACAAAGGAAACCGGACCGCGCAACCGGTGGGGAGCGAATTCGGTCAACCAGATGGCCACCCCAAAAGAGAGCGGGACGGCCATCACCAGGGCAAGCAGGGAACTCAACACGGTGCCGAAGATGAGAGGGGCAGCCCCGAACTGCTCAGCCACCGGGTCCCACGTGGTGCCGGTCAGGAACCCAAACCCAAAGGCATCGAGGGCGGGTTTGGCACCGGTCCACAGCTCCCATACCAAGAAAAGGAGCAGGAGCGGTACCATGCTGGCAGCCACCGTCAGCCCGAGTTTGAAGTAGAAGTCGCCTCGGTTCCACCCAACGAGGGTTCCGCGGGGTGAAGGGTCGGCCGCCTGGTCAGGAGAGGAAGGCACGTTACCCGGCAAGGGGTGAGCCGCTCGAAGTCAGGGTTTCGATACGATCCCGTACCAATCCCACTACCGCCTCGGGAAGTGGCGCATATTGCAGTTCTGACGCCGTGGCTTGGGCCTCTGGCGTGATCATCCAACGGAGGAAGTCACGCAGGACCAAGGCCTTCCCGCCATCCGGGTTGTCTTGCTTGACCAAGAGCCACGTGAAGGACGCGATGGGGTAAGCTTCCGCGCCAGGTGCGTTCGTGATCGAAACCCGGAAGTCGGTGTCGGGCGCGAAGACCGCACTCGCGGCGGCCGCGGTGACCGAGGTCAACGTTGGGGTCACCACCGCGCCGGTGGAATTGACCACTCCGGCGACGGCCAGTCCATTGCTGACGGCATAGACGTACTCCACGTATCCGATGGCGCCTTCGAGTTGGCGCACCTGCTGGGTGACTCCCTCGTTGCCCTTTCCACCGATGCCCGAAGGCCAATTCACGGCGGTGGCGCGACCGACCTTCTCCGCCCATGTCGGAGAAACCTTGGACAGGTAGTCGACAAAAACATAGGTGGTTCCTGACCCGTCGCTGCGGTGGACCACGGTCAGGTCACGATCAGGGAGCGCGACCCCCGGATTGAGTGCCCCAAGTCTCGGGTCGTTCCACTTGGTGATCGATCCGAGAAAGATCTCGGCGATGATCCCGGCATCGAGGGTGAGTGGTTTTCCTGCAAGCGAGGGAAGGTTGTAGGTCAGCACCACCGCACCTAGGACGGTCGGGACATGGATGACGTTACCCTGCACAGCGGCCATCTGCTCGTCGGTCATTGGACCATCGGTCGCGCCGAAATCGACTGTGCCTTCCGTGAACTGGCGGATACCGCCGCCCGAGCCAATCGATTGATAGTTGATCTGGATATTGTGGGTCTGGGCATAGGTTGCAAACCACGCAGAGTATATTGGGTTAGGGAACGTCGCCCCGGCCCCGGTGAGACGGCGTACGCTGCCAGGTCCACCATCACCTCCGCCGCAGGCGGCAACAACCAGGAGGGCGAGGGCTGGAAGAGATCGGGTGACACGCATGGGACTATCCTCTCGAGTGAAAGCGAAGACCAGGGGGCCTTTTCTCAACAGACGCTCTGTCCGGTCACAGACCGGGGGGAGTTGGGTAACAACTCTGTAACGGAGTGAGGTGGGACTTAGCGTTCGCTCGGGCATCCACCGCTGGAGATGTCGGCGAACACCCAATCCTCTTCCTTCCGCAGTCCTATAGGGGTGGGCTCGGAGGGCCGGAGCAGCTGCTCCCGAAGACCAACCGGTGGGGATTCGATCAGGAGGTTGGAAACCAACACCGGATCGTCGTGCCCTCGCCAAGGGCACTTTCGGCTGCGACGCGTCCCCCATGTGCTTCCACGAGATGCTTTACAATGGACAATCCGAGCCCAGTTCCACCTGCCGCACGGGATCGGGCGGGGTCGACCCGGTAGAATCGTTCGAAAATCCGAGGAAGATGTTCCCCCGTCATACCACTCCCGGTGTCTGTGATGGCAATCTCGATCCCTCCCTCCCGAGCGATACTTGTACACACCACCGTGCCGCCAGGACTTGAATAGCGAATGGCGTTCGAGAAAAGGTTGGAAAGGATTTGTTGGAGGGACGCCGGATCTACCGGCAAGGTCTCTGCCCCTGATCCGATATGGTGCGCGAAATCAACCTGCGCCACTTCTGCAACCTCATGGCAGCCAGCCCACGCCTTCTCGCCGGCTTCCCGGAGATTGACTTGGATGGGGTGGAGAGTGAATGACCCCGATTCGATCCGGGCGAGATCGAGTTGATCCTCAATGAGATCCTGCATCCGACGGGCGTTGGCTTGGATGATACGGAGGAAAGCGATCGCCGTCGGATGGTCGACCTCGTCGCGGAGAAGGGTTTCAGTGTATCCAGCGATCGACGTCAGGGGCGTTTTCAATTCGTGGGAGACGTTGGCGACAAAGTCCCGACGGATCGTCTCCAAACGCCGAATATCAGTCACATCATGCAGAACCAATACAGAACCGCCACCGGGAAGCGGCCGAGCGCTCATGAGTAAGGCACCCTCATCGAGGGGTAACTCCGCATTGGTGACGGTTTCACCGCGCAGGGCAGCATCGACGAGGGTGCGGGCGGCCTTGGTGTGAAAGAGCGTCGCCAGCAGCGGAAGGGGCTCGTCGGCGGTATACCCCAGGAGCCGACGGATGGCTGGGTTTGCGCGGATGACATTGCCGCGAGCGTCACACGCGAGCACCCCTTCGACCATGGTGTCGACCAGGGCCTCGCCATGATGTCGTTCGGCACCCAGGGCTTGGTTCTGTTCAGCGACGCGCGTCGTCATCTGGCGAAGGGATTCGGCGAGGTCATCGATCTCTTCGATGTCCGAACGGGCAAACCGCAGCCCGCCTCCACCGGGAAGCGCGCGGATGGCCTCCGTCAATGTCCCGAGGGGCCGGCGGTAGGAGCGTCGACTGAGGGTGTGAAGCCCCAGCCCAATCAGGAGTGCAAGGAGGGCGGCCCAGAGGATGCCAAGCTGGGCCCGCCGGACGATACCGTTGATCTCCGAAAGATCGGCCGATACACGGACGATCGGTGGACCCGGAATCGCCACGTGAAGGAATGTGGCTCCGAGCACCGCATCGCGGCGTGTCGCGCTTCCCACACGACCAGCCATGGCGGAGGCGATTTCGGTGCGGTTGCTCAGGGGAACCTGGGTGCGTATCGACGGTGCTGGATCACTATCGGCCAGTGGGGTTCCGTCGGGGGTGATCAGGGTAATGCGATGGGTAAGGTTCGGCGGAAGCTTGGAGAGAGCGGATGGCCAGCGAACAGTCTCTAGGGGAAGGAGCCCTCTGACGAGGTGTCCCTCTGCCTCAAGCGACTGTCGCATCGATTGTTCCAGGTCACTCCGGATCAGCAGATCCGAAAGCACTAGGAGCGCCACCGCAGTCGTGACCAGGGCTATCATCCCGAGGAGGCCTCTCCGCCCTCGCGTCATCCTGGGCTTCCTGGTCGGTCGGTGCGAAATCGGTAGCCAAAGCCACGGACGGTTTCGATTTGATGGCCAGCATCGCCCAACTTCGTACGCAGCCGTTTGATGTGCATATCGACGGTTCTAGTCTGAATATCTGGCGAGGCGTCCCAGACGCTCTCGAGGAGTTGGGGTCGGGATTGTACTCGACCGCGCCGTTCCACCAAGGTGACAAGAAGTTTGTACTCGATCGTGGTCAACTCAATCTCGTCCCCATGGACCAGTGCCCGATGGGCCGAGAGGTCAATGGTGAGTGGCCCAGCCACGAGTGTTGTGCCAGTGACGGCCGGGGCCACCAGTCGGCGGAGGAGGGCTTTGACCCGCAGGGTCAACTCATTGGGGGAAAACGGCTTGGTGAGATAGTCGTCGGCTCCGAGCCGAAGGCCATGAATGCGGTCCGCCTCTTCCCGTCGAGCGGTCAGCAGGATGACGCCGATGTCTTGAGTGTCCGGGCGGGCCCGGAGTTCTTCCAGGACCTCGAATCCTGATCGTCCCGGGAGCATGAGGTCGAGGACCATGACGTCTGGCCGCTCCCGTACGGCTGCCTCCAGCGCTTCCGGGCCGGTCGTCGCTGTCGACACGCGATATCCCGCCCGCGCCAGATGGTAGGCAACCAAGGCGGTGATATCTGGTTCGTCATCCACCACGAGGATCCGATGACTCAGTGTGTTAGTAGCCATGGGCATCACCGGCGAGGACCCCGGAGGGAATCTGGACTCGCGTGTGCGAGCGATGTCGATCGAGGGCCTGGTGCCGCTCCAGCGTGAGACGCTCTTCCTGTCGGAGGGATTCCGTCACTGATTTGAGAAGGCGGCCCACCGGGGATCGGTCGATCCGGAGTCGGTAGAGCACGAAGGGACCGGCTCGGGTATCCAGTACGGCTTCTACGTGACGCAGAACCGTCAGATGACGTGACACCGTCGGCTGGGGAAGATGGAGAATGGCCTGAAGGTCGGACACGCACAGCGGTGCGGCGGCGAGACAATTCAGGATTCGCAGCCGGGTGGGTTCCGCCAGGGCGGTGAGGACCTGTGAAGGAGGAATCGGTTTCGTCATATTCGCGTACCCGAATATCTCCTTTCTGGGGGCGTTGGCAAGGCAGCCGCCTCGGAGCGAGACGAGACTTCCTCTTTGTCAGCTGGTACCGGTGGGTCAATGTTGCCAATCACCCGCCGGCGAGGGATAATTCTCGCCATGCTGACCGCACTCATGCTTTTGTCACTCCCGGTTGCCGACACCCTCCATCTTCGGGTGATTTCGATCAACGATTTCCATGGACAATTGGTCCCCGCAACCTACGCCTGGTCCCGTGGCCGCCCGGTCGGTGGGGTCTCGGCCCTCCGGCAGTTGATGGATTCTCTTGAGCAGGAGTGTGGTTGCCCGACACTTCGAATCGATGCCGGAGATGAGATGCAGGGTACCCTCCTCTCAAACCTGGTCGCCGGGCGCTCCAGTGTGGAAGGGATGAATCTCCTGGGGATTGATATCGCGGCCGTTGGGAACCACGACCTCGACTGGGGGCAGGATTCACTCCGAGCGCGACAACGCGATGCCCGGTATCCATGGGTGGCGGCCAATGTATTCGACTCCGTCACCGGGCGTCGCCCCGACTGGGCGAGACCCTACCAAATACTCCCGATTGCAGGAATGCGGGTTGCCGTGATCGGCTATGTGACCCGAGACACGAAGAGCATTGTAAGGGCGTCACGCGTTGCCGGCCTGGTGACACCCGGCGGGATCGAGCCGATTCGCGATGCCCTTGAGGATGCCCACCGTGCCAATCCCGACTTTACCATTCTGGTCGCCCACGCAGGCGCTTTTTGCGATAACGGTGAGTGCAGTGGGGAGATCGTGGACCTCGCACGTGCGCTCCCGGCCGGGTCGATTGATCTCATTGTATCAGGACACACCCACAGTTTGGTGAATACGGTGGTAAACGGGATCCCCATCGTGCAATCGCTCAGCAATGCTCGCGCAGTGGGTGTGACCGATTTCGTCAAGCCGGATGGAGAATTGGTTTGGGCGTCTGTCCGAGTCGATACGGTGTGGGCCGAAAGGCCCCGCTCTGCGGTGGCCGCGAGGCTCCTGGAAGCGTATGAGCCTCAGGTAGAGGCCCTGGCAAATCGTGTTATCACCGTTTTGGCGGACAGCCTGATGCGGGAGGGACGGCAGTACGCGTTGGGAAATCTCCTCGCCGATGCGTTACGCGAGGTGGGCCAGGCAGACATTGGGTTGATCAACAACACGGGGATACGGTCTGATCTTCCGGCGGGGCCGGTTACGTACGGGCAGCTGTTTCAAGTGGAGCCTTTCGAGAACCATGTGGTCCGCGTGACGCTCTCCGGCGAGAACCTTCAGCGCGTACTAGAGCACGCGGTCAGCCGGGGTCGGATCGACGTGCACGTCTCCGGAGTGCGTGCCGTCGTAGACCTCGATCAAGATCGGGGTCAACGCCTCCAGTCGGTGACGCTCGATAGCGGCAAACCACTCGACCCCACGGCCATGTATACCCTTGCCATCGGGAATTTTCTGAAGAATGGTGGCAGTGGGTACTCGATGTTAGTCCCTCTTCGTGCAGTGAACCTCAACATCCTCGACCTCGACCTGACGATCGCCTATCTGCAGAGCCTACCCCGGCCGGTGCACGCGTCTTCTGTCCCACGAATCACCGAACGATGATGACTAATGGTGCCAGGACCATCCGTGTATTCGTGAACGACCACGGGGTGATCGTTCCCGCCGGTTCGACGGTGCTCGACGCCGTGCGCATTGCCGACGCGTCGCTCGGAGAACGGTTGGCGCGGGGTGAAGCCGTTGCGACGGACGGACGCGCCTTGCCGATCACGAACGACTTGGGTCTCGATCCGGGCAGCATTCTCCGG
>JAJCZW010000205.1 GCA_029262155.1 Gemmatimonadota bacterium | reverse complement strand
GAGCCGGCGAGCATTGACGAGTTCTATCTATCCCTGGCGGGGACGGAGCGACTCTATAGGGGTGAATCGCTCGCCCAGACCGCGGAGAGGATCCGGCAGGATGTGCTCCGGCGGACTGGGTTGACTGTGTCCCTCGGGGGTGGAACCAACCGTCTCGTGGCCAAGCTTGCAGTCGAAATGGCGAAACCACATCGAGGTGGCCGCGGGGTTCTCACCATTGCTCCCGGCGGCGAAGCGGCATTCGTGGCTTCGCTCGACTTGGATGCGATTCCCGGCATCGGCCAACGATTTCAAGAGCGTCTCCAAAAGCATCACCTCGTGACGGTACGGGATGCCCTCCAACTCGAACGATCCGAACTTCAAAGTCGTCTTGGGGTGAGGAGTGGAGCGTGGTTGTATGACAGGGTCAGAGGACGGGCGTCCGCCAGGGTTAAGCCGAGACAAGACGCGCGCTCGATGAGTCGTGAAGAGACGTTCGCCGCCGACCTCTCCACCGACGAAGACCTCACTCGGGAACTCACGCGCCTCATCGACCGGCTGGGGCAGGATTTGCGGCGAGCTGGCCTTCAGGCCCGAACGATTACCGTCAAGCTGCGAGATGCGGACTTCACGACTCGCTCGGCAGCACAGACTCTACGCCTTGGAGTGCAGACCCGAGAGGCGATTCAACCGACGGCGCTCGGGTTGCTGGATCGTCTCAGAACCCGCCGTCGTGTTCCCGCTCGGCTCATCGGAATCAGCGTCAGTCACCTGCGGGCCCGCGCATCGACCGCTGACCAACTGTCGCTGTTCGGGAGTGCGGTGTCTGTCGGCGAGTCTCCCCGTGATCTGACACTCGCGAAGACCGTTGACCAGATCCGATCCCGCTTTGGAAACGCCGCTATTCGGCCGGGGGTTCTTACGCCTTCACCAAGCGAACCGCAGTCGTCTTGAGCCCGACAAACACCTCGTCGCCCGGGTGGAGGTCGAGACTCACCGCAGTGCTTTGTGTCACCGCCGCGCGGAGGACAACCCCGGCGTCGATCCAGAGCATGACGACGGGACCTCGCTGTTCCGATCGTTCCACCCGAGCCCGAAACCGATTGCGCGGGTAGCCTGGGAACGGGTCACGCCCCACCAAGATGTCTTCCGGCCGGATGATGGCATGGGCAGGGCCAACCCAGGAGGTGATCACCTCAAGAGACAACTGGCCGGCGGTAAATCGCCCCACGAAGGGAGGTTCGCTGATCGGCGTATCCGGCGGCGAGAGGGAAGTATCGGCGGCGACGACACCTTGGATGACATTCCCCGCCTCCACCAACTGGGCGATGGCACCGTTCGTCGGGGCCGAGACGATCTTCTCTGGGGTGCCCTGTTGCACCACCTGGCCTTGGTCAAGGATGGCTACCATATCCCCGAGCCTCACAGCGTCACCAAAATCGTGCGTGACCTGGAGTGTGGTCATTGCCTCACTCCGATGAAGTCCGGCGATCGCTTCGCGGAGGTGGTGACGGGAAATCGGATCCAACGCGGCGAATGGTTCGTCGAGCAAGAGAACGGTTGGGCGGGGAGCGATGGCACGGGCAACCGCGACCAGTTGCTGCTCCCCTCCGCTTAGATGACGGGGATACCGATCGAGGAGATTACCGAGGCGGAGGGCGTCGCTGAGGTGAGTCACCCGGCTAGTTCGTTCCTCGGGGGGAGATCGCCGGAGGCCATAGGCGATGTTTTCTCTGACCGAAAGATGAGGGAAGAGATGGTAGTGCTGATACACCAGCCCAATACTGCGTTCCTCGGCAGGGAGGGCGGTGATATCTCGGTCCCCGAGGAGGATGCGCCCTTGAGTGAGTGGGAGGTGCCCGGCAATCGCGTCCAACAACGAAGTTTTCCCACTCCCTGATCGTCCAACCAACAAGCCATACGATCCGGTGGCAATCGTGAGTGACAGATCGGCGATGACAAACGATCCTCGTTGAACGCTGACTCGTTCGAGGGTGATCATTCGGCGTCCGACGGTGCCAGGGTGCTGAGAAGAACCAAGACACCAAGGGCGACGAGGAGAAGAAGGACCGCAGCCGGAATGGCCCCGTTGAGCCCGCTGACCGTGAAACGGTCGTAGATGTACGTACTGGCCACCTTCGGGTTATAGGTCAGGATGACGATGGCACCGAACTCGGACACGGCGCGAGCCCAGGTGAGCACGGCACCGCTCACGATGCCTCGGAGGGCCAATGGAAGGGTGATTCTTCGCAAGACTTGGAAGTGGGTATCGCCGAGCGATCGGCCAGCACGTTCGAGGACGGGGTCGACCGCCTGGAATGCGACCCGGGCCTGATCAATGAAAATGGGGGCGGAGACAAAGAGCATGGCGGCGATCACACCGAGTGGGGTGTTGACGACCTCCAGTCCGAATCCCGCGAGGACGCGTCCGATCGGGGTGTTTCTGCCGAGGAAGAGGAGCAGCCCGATTCCCGCGACCGGGTGGGGAATGACCATCGGGAGGGCCAGGGTACCGAGCAGAAGGCGTCGCCCTCGAAAACGGCGCCGGGCGAGGGCATA
>JAJCZW010000204.1 GCA_029262155.1 Gemmatimonadota bacterium | reverse complement strand
GGTGTTGCAAGGCGGAAGCGGTCAGGCCCCCGCTCGGCAAGCGATGATTGGAGCCGGCCTTTCCGGTGTGATTCCCGCGTTGACGATCAACAAGGTGTGTGGATCCGGACTCAAGGCCGTCATGCTTGCGTCCCAAGCGATCAAGGCGGGTGACGCCCAGTGCGTGGTCGCTGGGGGGCAAGAGGCGATGAGTAGCTCGCCGCACTATCTCTATCGATATCGCAACGGTATCAAAGCTGGGAACCAAACCATTGTCGACGGGATGATGCACGACGGCCTTTGGGACTCCTTCGGCGACGTCCACATGGGGATCTATGCCGAATACACCGCTACGAAGGCAGAGGTCAGCCGGGCCGATCAGGACGCGTTCGCCTTGACGAGTCATCAGAAGGCAGTATCCGCCATCGAAGATGGCCGGTTCCGGGATGAGGTTCTTCCCGTCGAGATCGCGGGGCGCAAAGGGACGACCACAGTCGACACCGACGAGGGCCCTCGTGCCGATACGTCACTTGAGGCGTTGGCGAAATTGCGCCCGGTCTTTCAGAAAGATGGCAGCGTCACCGCCGGGAATGCCCCCGGCCTGAATGATGGCGCGAGCGCCCTGATCGTCAGCTCCCTGGCGTTCGCCAAGGCCCATGGTCTCACTCCGATGGCGACGGTGATGGCCTATGCCACCGGAGGAGGCGAACCAAAGGATCTCTTCTTTGCTCCCATCCAGGCGGTCCGGTACCTGATGCAGAAGTCTGGAACCAGCATCAACGACTATGATCTGATCGAGGCCAATGAGGCGTTTGCGGTCCAGGCTCTTGCCGACGGACGCGCGTTGGATTGGGACTGGGATCGCGTCAATGTCAATGGTGGGGCTATCGCGTTAGGGCATCCGATCGGGGCCAGTGGTGCCCGCATCTTGACGACCTTGCTCTACGCGATGAGAGAGAAGGGTTCTCGCACCGGAATGGCGACTCTGTGCCTCGGCGGCGGCAACGCGGTGGCCCTCGCTGTCGAGGCCGTCGGGTGAGCGACTACGCCGCCAACGCGGTTGCACTTAGACGAACCGAACCCCGGCTACGGCGTCTGATCCTTGCCCTGGTCGGCGTGGTTGCAGTTGCCGTGTCAGCCCAGTTCAGCGTTCCCCTACCTGGCACACCGGTCCCCATGACGCTTCAGCCTCTCGCCGTCCTTCTTGTGGGTGGATTGTTGGGCCCACGGTGGGGGGGGATTTCCCTGCTGCTCTACCTCAGTGCCGGTCTGGCGGGGCTCCCGGTCTTTTCACCGGCGGTGCCACTCCCAGGTGTCGCCCGCCTACTGGGTCCCACCGGCGGGTACCTGTTGGCCTTCCCCCTGGCAGCGATGGTCGCGGGGGCTGGAATGCGGCCGCGCGGGGGGACCGACAGGCCGACGATCGTACGCGTTGGCCTTCACCTCGTCGTCGCTATGGCGATTGTGCATTTGACGGGCGCACTGCAACTCGCCTTGTTGGGTGGAGATCCCCTCCTGGCTTTGCGTGTTGGCGTCATTCCATTCCTGATTCTTGACACGCTGCGAGTCCTCCTCGCGACCCTGATCCTGATCGGTACCGTTCGCATCCGGCGCGGTACGACGTGACGGACGGATCGGCTGCTCCACCCCTTTCCAAGATGAAGGCGATCGGTGGATCGATCGCCTTCCTCGTGCTCGGGGGATCGGCGGCGATTCTCCTGTTGGGTGGGATGCTGCTGGCCCTGCCTGCTCTCAATCCCGGAACTATCGTGACATCGCCACCGTGGTGGTTCCCGTTGATTCAGGGCATCGTGTTGATTCTCGCGTTTGCCGGAGCCACGGGGCTTATTGGTTTCCGGTGGGCCCGCCTCGGACGGGAACAGCTTGGATTGGCACCCGTGTCTGAGGGGTTGCGAGGGTTTTTTCGCGGACTGGGGATTGGGGCCGGACCCGCGCTGCTTACTATGGCACTCGCAGTGCCCCTTGGAGGCGCGACCTGGTTGGCGGATATTCCGTCGGTCGGGATGTATTTTGGGGCGGCTGGACGGATGGGTTTGGCGTTGTTGCCCGCTGCTTTCTCGGAAGAAATAATCTTTCGTGGTGTTCCCCTCGTCCTCTGCGCCTTCGCCTTTGGTCGTTCGTGGGCGATCGGTGGCGTGGCGCTCCTCTTCGCGGTTGCGCACTTGGCGAACCCTGGCCTGACTCCGGTGGCAGTGATCAATATCGCGCTTGCAGGCGTCATGCTTGGGATCGTGTTTTTCCGCCCCGGACGGTTGTGGACCGCCACCGGTGCCCACCTCGGATGGAACCTCACGTTGGCAGCGCTTGCGGCGCCCGTCAGTGGGTTGCCCTTTGCGATGCCGGGGTTGACGTACACTCCGGGTGGGCCGGGTTGGCTCACCGGTGGGGCGTTTGGTCCCGAAGGCGGCCTCTTGGCCACGCTGATGCTGATTGGAACCATTGGGGCTCTCGTAGCCCGTTCGCAGAAGGAGTCTCTCTCATGACACACGCCGCCGTCATCGGTGCCGGCACCATGGGCAACGGAATCGCGCACGTGTTCGCCCAATATGGTTGGCAAGTCACCCTCATCGATGTTTCGGATGATGCACTCGCACGCGCGTTAGCAACCATTCGCAAGAACCTGGAACGGCAAGTGAAGAAGGGAACACTCTCCCCTGAGAGTGTCGACGAGATTCTCGGCCGAATTGCAACGCAGACGGCGCTGGACACGGTGGGCGATGCCTCTCTGGTCGTCGAGGCCGCCAGTGAGGATCGAGCGGTGAAGAAGGCCATCTTCCAGGCGCTCGATAAGGCGGCCGATCCCGCTGCCATCCTTGCGACCAACACCTCCTCCATCTCCATCACCGAAATCGCCGCTGACACCCGACGCCCGGGCCAGGTCGTCGGGATGCATTTCATGAACCCCGTTCCGGTGATGCAGCTGGTTGAGGTCATCCGGGGCCACGCCACAACCGATGCCACGACCCAGGCGGTCCTTGAGGCAGCAACCGGTTTGGGGAAGACGCCCGTCGAGGTGAATGACTATCCCGGATTCGTCGCCAACCGTGTGTTAATGCCGATGATTAACGAGGCGATCTTCTGTGTGATGGAGGGTGTGGCGACGTCAGAGGCGATCGACACCGTGATGAAATTGGGGATGGCCCACCCGATGGGACCCCTCACGCTGGCAGATTTCATTGGGCTCGATGTTTGCTTAGCCATTCTTGAGGTCATGCACGCTGGCCTCGGTGATGACAAGTATCGACCGTGTCCGCTCTTGCGTCGTATGGTTGCGGCAGGGCACTTGGGACGGAAGGCAGGGCAAGGATTCTACGACTATCGGGCCCCTTCGGCTTGAGTCACTACTACGACGGGCGGAGCCACCACTCATGATTGACTACTTTGCCGACATCGAAGGACTCGGCCACGAGCAACTCGTGTTTTGCCACGAACCCTCGTGCGGATACTTCGGGTTGATCGCGATCCATGACACCACGCTAGGACCTTCTCTCGGTGGGACCCGATTCTGGCAGTACACCTCCACCGCAGCGGCCGTGACAGACGCGCTCCGGCTCGCCCGAGGTATGACCTACAAGGCGGCTGTGGCTGGGCTCAACCTGGGTGGGGGCAAGTCGGTCATCCTGGGCGACAACAAGCGAAAAGATCGGGAAGCGATCTTTCGGGCGCACGGGAAGTTCGTGGAGACACTCAACGGCCGGTACATCACGGCGGAAGATGTGGGCACCAGTCCGGCAGATATGGAGTATGTCCGCCGGGAGACAGATCACGTCGCTGGCTTGCAAGGATTATCCGGCGATCCCTCTCCGGTCACCGGCTATGGGGTCTACATGGGGATCAAGGCGGCAGCGAAGCATCGCTGGGGGAGTGACGACCTGAAGGGGAAAAAGGTGTTGGTCCAGGGGTGTGGGAAGGTGGCCTCGTTTTTGGCCGGGCACCTCCGCCAGGAAGGCGCCGATCTCATCGTGACGGACATTGACGCCGACAAAGTGAAGCGGGTGGTGGACAAGTGTGGGGCAACGGCGGTCGCTCCAGATGCGATCTACGACCAACCCGCCGACATTTATGCTCCCTGTGCCCTTGGTGCCACGATCAATGACGACACGCTCTCCCGGCTCCACGTCGAGATCATTGCGGGATGCGCCAACAATCAGTTAGCAGAAGAGCGGCACGGTGAGGAGCTCAAAGCGAAGGGGATGCTCTATGCGCCGGACTATGTGATCAATAGTGGAGGGTTGATCAATGTCTACGGCGAGCTGGAAGGTTGGACGCAGGAGCGCTCGAAGCGTAAAGCGCAGGAGATATATGATACGGTCCTCAAAATCTTTGCCATTGCCGAACGTGACGGGATTCCTTCCTTCCGAGCCGCCGACCGAGCCGCCGAAGAGCGCATCGCATCGGTCGTAGGATTGAGCAGTTTGTGGGTCGGTGAACGTCGTGCGTGAGGACACCTCCTCACGGGCACTCCGCTAGATTCTCCCCATGACCGAGATCATCCCCATTGGAAGTGATCACGCCGGGTATGCCCTGAAAGCACGCTTGAAACAGGAACTCACCTCTCTGGGCTATCAGCCGGACGATTTGGGAACCGATGGCCCCGGGTCGGTGGATTATCCGGATTTCGCCCATCAGGTGGCGAAGCGGGTCTCTGAGGGGGCGGACGCACGTGGGATCTTGCTCTGCGGTACTGGCCTCGGGATGGCGTATGCGGCGAATCGACACTCGGGCGTACGTGCGGCTGTGGCATGGAGCGCGGAGATTGCTGGGTTGGCCCGCGAACACAACGACGCGAATATCTTAGTGTTACCAGCACGGTTCGTATCGGAGGATGAGGCAGTGCTCATTCTCCGCCGGTGGCTTGACACCCCTTTTGCAGGCGGTCGGCATCTCCGCCGCGTGGCCAAGATCGAGTGGGAGCCGACATGACGTACGCACACGACGCTTCGCTTGCGGTGAGTGACCCCGCCATCGCGTCCCTCATTGCTCAAGAAACCGACCGCCAACGGCATGGACTCGAATTGATCGCGAGCGAGAACTTTGCCTCACGGGCTGTGCTAGAGGCGATGGGGACGACACTCACCAACAAGTATGCGGAAGGCTATCCGGGGAAACGGTATTACGGTGGTTGCGAAATCGTCGATCAAGTCGAGCGCTTGGCCATCGACAGGGCCAAGACCCTTTTC
>JAJCZW010000203.1 GCA_029262155.1 Gemmatimonadota bacterium | reverse complement strand
GGCCCAGGTGCCGAACCATGCCACCCCCAGGCAACCCGAGGCAAGGGGATGTACTTTTCAGGCGCTATGCGTCTCCTGCGCCGCTACCTCCTTCGGCAACTCTTGGCCCCCTTCGTCTTTGGGTTGGGGGCCCTCACGAGTATGGTGATGATGAATCAGATTGCCAAACGGCTCGGCGATCTGGTTGGAAAGGGTCTTGAGTGGACCGTGATTGGAGAATTCCTCCTCCTCAGTCTCCCGTTCATCGTCGCGTTGACCTTGCCGATGGCCGTCCTCGTCGCGGTGCTATACGCCTTTGCCCACCTCACCGCCGATAGCGAGATTACCGCCATGCGGGCGAGTGGCGTGAGCGTCGGCCAGATCCTTCGCCCGGTATTTCTGGTTGGGATCGTGGTGGCTTTGGGCGCGTTCTTCTTTCTCGACCAGGTCCTTCCGCGAAGCAACGCCCGGTTACGCAACCTCCAGTTGGACATCAGTCTCAAGAAACCGACCTTCACGCTGCGGGAACAGGTCATCAACCCGGTCCCACCCTCCTCCTACTGGTTGCGATCCAGCCACATCGATGCGGGGACCGGTCGGCTGACGGAGGTCACGATTTACGACCTGGGCACCCCCAATCTCCGACGGGTGATTGTGGCGGACAGTGGGCGGATGGCGTTTGATGAGGGCGGGCACAACCTCTCGGTCACCCTCTATCGTGGCAGAGCCCACGAATATCAGAGCGGTGATCCTGCCACCCTCCAGACGACCACATTCGAGCAGAATACCATCTTGGTTCGGAACGTGGAGAACACACTTGAGCTGGGCTCGTCATCGACGGCACGGGGTGATCGGGAGATGACCACCTGCGAGATGATCGACCAGGTGCGGGTGGGTCACCGAGCCGCCCTTACGGCAGCGGAGAGCCGTAGCGAATTGGTGCGTCGGGATCTTCTCGCCTTGCTCCGGCTCGCCGAAGTCCAGCCGTCACCGGTCCAGGCACGAGGAGCACCAGGACCCTCCTGCGGAGTGTGGCGCAAGGTCGAGCGATTCTTCGGTCGGATTTTTCTGCCCACCAGCGCGGAGGCGCAGGTACAGGGCCCGACCGTCGCGCTCCCCGGTGAGGTACCAGCGGGCACACCAAGTCAGGCCGACTCGCAAGCAACCGCCGCGGTCATTTTGTCGTCGTTGACAGAGCTGACGACCGCGCAGGAGGCGTATCGTCATGAGATTCGAATGGCAGATGCGTTCGCGGTCGAAGTCCACAAGAAATTTTCGATCGCCTTTGCCTGCCTCAATTTCGTTCTGATAGGCATCGCGCTCGCCCTCCGGTTCCCTCGAGGTGGCGTGGGGTTAGTCATTGGCGCGAGCTTACTGATCTTCGCGTTATTCTACATCGGCTTGACGGCAGGCGAAGGACTCGCGGATCGAGGCATCATTACACCCTGGCTTGCGATGTGGCTCCCCAATCTGTTCATCATGATCCTTGGGATGTGGGGACTGGTCGTCGCCAACCGCCACACCGGGACCACCCGGGGAGGTGACATGGCCGACCTCAAGGATTCGATCCGGAATCTCCTGCGCTTCCGTCGCCGGCCGTCATGAGCCTCCTCCCAACCACCTTGCTGGATCGTTACCTGCTGCGGCAATGGGTTCGTATTTTTGTCCTCAGCGCGCTCGGGTTCCCCTTGGTATCCGCCCTCCTCGAACTCACCGATTCGCTGTATAAACTTCTCGAACGCGATATCGGGCCCGCAGGTATTGCCCTCAGTTCGCTTTATGGCATTCCCGAAGCCGTCTTCCTGATGATGCCGGCCGCCGCCCTCTTCGCGACGGTGTTCACTATCGGTCCCTTTAGCCGTCATTCAGAACTCACTGCTGCCAAAGCCAGCGGCCGAAGCTTTCAACGGACGATCTTCCCCCTCCTCCTGGCCTCGGCGCTGGCAGGCATCGCAGCCTATGGCATCGGGGAGATCTCCACTCGGGCCACAACGAGGAAGTTGGAGTTGCGGGAGGAGCGGCAAGATCGTGGTGTACTCCAGCGGTTCAACTTTGTGTTCCAAGCCGATAGTGGCTGGACCTACATCGTCCGTTCCTTGAGTATTGAGGAACGTCGGATGAATGGTGTCGTGCTGGAGTGGACCAGTCGTCGGAGTGAAGTGCCTACCCTCACGGTGCTGGCAGACTCCGCGACCTGGGTCGATTCCACCGGGTGGACTCTTTGGCATGGTGCCACCCATCGTATCCCTGCAACCGGTACCCCCATCTCGACCCAATTCGAGCGTTTGTTCCTCCCGGTCCTGGATGAAACTCCGGAGGAACTCCTGCTCGAGCCGCGCCAACCCGAGGAGATGGCGCATGCGGAGTTGGGGCGGTATATCGAGATGCTCCAGCGGTCGGGAAACGATACCAAGAAACTTGAAGTGAAGCAGGCACTCAAAATAGCTCTTCCGGCAGCCTGCTTCGTCATCGCGCTCTTTGCCGCTCCACTCGCCGTGACTTCAGCCCGGTCGGGACCCGCCGTCGGGGTGGCCATTGCGCTCGGAACCACCGTAGCCTACCTGCTCCTGATTAATCTCTCCCAAGCATTCGGGACCTTTGGCTTGGTGCGTCCAGGCGTGGCCGCATGGCTCCCCAACGCCCTCTTCCTGACTATCGGGCTCGGCGTGTTCTTTCGAGCAAGGACGTAAAGTCGCCGCTGGTTAGGTCTTGTCCCCACCCGCCCGACTCACCCGTCGCCAGATCAAGTAGATCGGGTATCCCAGAAAGATGATGCCGAACGTGGTCCCGGTGTCGATGGGATCGGTCACCAAGGCGTTGGCAATCATGCCGACTGAGGCGAGGAGAAACAGCAGTGGCACCGCCGGATACCCCCAGGTACGGTACGGGCGCGGCAGGTCCGGACGTCGACGACGAAGCACCATCACCGCCCCAACGGCCAATGCATAGAACGGCCAAATCCCAAGGATGAACTTGTCGGCCAACTGCTGGAAATCATTGAGAAGGACGTACACGATTCCGAGCCCCGTCGCGAGTGTGATAGCGACCGACGGGCTTTCAAAGCGGGGTGACACCCGGGCCACTCCCCGAAAGAAGAGACCGCGGTCCGCCATGGCGAAGAAGATTCTGGGACCGGTCATCATCGATCCGTTGAGGCTCCCAAAGCAGGAGACCATCACCAGCGCCGACGCAATCGCACCGCCACTGGCGCCAAGGAGAGGAATCCGTTCGGCCGCCGTCGCGGCAATCAGGGCCGAGCCACCCATCTCCTCTATCGGGACCAGATACAGAAACGCAAGGTTCAGGAGGAGGTAGATGGCGATGATCCCGGTCGTACCCAACAGGAGTGCCCGAGGAAGCGTGGTACCCGGGTTCCGCACCTCCCCTCCCATAAAGGAGAGATCCCCCCAGCCGTCATAGGTCCACATCACCGAGATCAATGCTGTTCCAAAGACGGAAGCACCCGCACCGGTGGTGATAAGCGGGTGATAGTTGGAGGCCTGACCATCGCCAAGGAAGAACGCCAGGAGGACAAGGCCGACCAATGCGGCGTATTTGGCGAGGGTGGTCAGATTCATCACCACCGCCGCAATATTGACGCCGACGTAGTTGAAGATCCCGACCAGCAGCACGGCCCCGGCGGCCACATAGCGCACTTCCATGGGGCTCAAGGGGACGAAATATCCAAGATATTCGGCAAAGATCGTGGCGATGGCGCCCAGCGCCGACGCCCGGATCACCGCCAGTTCCGACCACCCAAAGAGGAAGGCCGGCAGGGGCCCGAACGCTTCGAGGATATAGGCAAAGACGCCGCCTGAGCGGGGGAGTGCGGCGGCCAGTTCCGCAAAAGTGAGGGCCCCGAAGAGGGCCACAGCACCGCCGACAACCCAGGCCAAGAGAAACGGACCGGGTGCACCGAGGTCGGCCGCCACGCTGGCGGGAACCCGAAAGATTCCACTCCCAATCGTGCTGCCAACCAAGACAGCAATGGCCGCACCGAGACCAAGACGTCGGGGGAGCCTTTCTCCCCAGGCATCGGGTGTGCTCATCGGGCGTACCTCATTCGGTGAAAAGGGCGAAGGGGTGATGGATGGTGGGAACCAACGACTCGCTCGGAAACCTCCCCTGCTGATTGGAGCTTGACAAGGGGTCCAACCTCTCGGTTTCTTCTCCCGAGCCGAGAGCCAACTCCGGCCGCTTTTTTCTTCTGGAGCTGCAGGTGTCTAGACCGGCGATGTCAGCGACCCCAAACGTATCTCCCCCGTCCTTTCTCGCCGATTTGGTCACCCTGACCAAACCGCGGATCATTTCGTTGCTTCTGGTCACCACCATTGCTCCGATGTTCATCACGGACAATGGATTACCATCCATCGGCCTCATCGGGTGGGTCCTCCTTGGCGGGTATATGATGGCTGGGGGCGCGAACGCGCTCAATATGTGGTTCGATCGGGATATCGATCAAAAAATGAGCCGAACGCGAGCCCGTCCAATCCCTGCGGGTCGAATTCTCCCGGGCGTCGGATTTGTATTCGGTCTCGCCCTGGGTGGAGCCTCGTTTGTGCTGTTCTGGACGATGGTCAATCCGCTCTCGGCCTGGCTTGCACTCTCCGGCCTCGTTTTTTACGTCGTCATTTACACCATCTGGCTCAAGCGGTGGAGTCCCCAGAACATCGTGATCGGAGGAGCCGCCGGGGCCTTCCCTCCCTTGGTGGGGTACGCCGCCATGGCGGGACGGTTGGACCTGACGGCACTCTATCTCTTTGCCATCGTTGTCTACTGGACGCCGCCGCATTTTTGGGCCTTGGCGTTGATCAAGCAGGACGAATACGCGAAGGCGGGCGTCCCGATGATGCCCGTGGTTCGGGGCGATCGTCGCACCAAGATTCAGATGTTGGGATACACCCTCATGCTCCTCCCTCTCACCCTGCTCCCAACCTTGTCCGGCTCCCAAGGATGGATCTATGGGGCCACAGCCGTCCTGTTAGGTGGTCGGCTCCTCTGGTACTGTATCCGTTTGCTCCGGGCACCGAACCCCCTGCCGACCGCATGGGGGATGTACAAATACTCCCTGCTGTACCTCTTCCTGCTTTTTGCGGCGATGGGTGTGGATGGGGCCATACCGGTTGGACCCCGTGGTGGGAACGACAACCAGGTCATGGAAGTCGAATTCGTGCCAACTGCGAGTGGTGCAGGACCGGTTTTGGAGATGGAAACGCCTTCCCGCTAACTACCGATCCAGCGTAGTGCCGAGGATCATCTTCGGCGGAACGATGACAAAGGGCGCCTGCCGGATGAAGCGCCGTTTTCCCAGCAGAACATGCGCGAGCACTCCGTACCGACCGGGTGGAATTCCGGTCAAATCAAGTTCGCCGGTCAGGGCGGCTGTCCCACGGCTTACCACCATCTGATGGCCCGCAGCATCCCGAAGGACCTCACCGGTCGCATCCAGAATCCAGATCTCGACCTTCCCTTCGACCTCAGATTGGAGATAGGTCTCAAAGAGATAGGACAGCCGTGGCTCGTCGGTGGTGGCCGTCACCGCGGCCGATGCGGTGAGGAGCATCCGCCCGCGTCTCACTTCGCCGGCCTTCGGCATGGTATCGGCCCGTGCAGCCTCTCGAATCTGTTTGGACAGCAGCAGATCGGAGACAATCGGGGCTCGATGATAACCCTCGAGCGGAATCGTCGTCTTGGTTTCGGCCCCACTGATCGAATCGCGCACGAGGGCCTCCAACAAGTAACGCCCCCCGTTCAACCCGAACCGGATCATGTCCAAACCGTTCTCACCACCGGGCGCAGGTGGTGGGACCCGTTTGGCCCATTGTTGGGCGTAGAGTGTCCGTCCGGAATCGTCGGCGACTCGGAGGGAGAGCGTAAAGCGCAGCCGCTCACCGTCCTCTCCCATCGATGTCTGCAGCGCACCATAGGGAATTCGCACAAATGCCGTCACCTGGGTTTGGCCTGACCCGGGGGTGTAGAACCGGATCGCGCGCATGGCAACCTCATACTCCGACTGCGCCGACAGGCAGCCGGGTCCGAGCCCAACCACCGATCCGAACAGGAGAACACTCCAGATATGCGACATACTCAAGAGACGCCTCAACCCTGTCCCACAGGCACGCCTCATCATCATTTCGGACAGATGAGATCGCGTTGGAGATCTCGCGGAGTGACCTGAACACCGTCCGCGCCCCAATAGACATTCACCTCGCTCCGCACCCCAAAATCGCCGGTGAGATAGACGCCGGGTTCCACTGAAAAGCCCACGCCTGGCAGCATGATCCGATCGTCGTGGGTTTCGTAGTCGTCGCAGTGTGGCCCAGAGCCGTGCAGAGATCGATCGATGCTGTGTCCGGTGCGATGGACGAACGCATCACCGAACCCCGCCTGCTCAATGAAGTCCCTCGCTGCCCGATCGACCGCGAATCCCGCCAGCGGCCGACCCGCCTGCGCCGTCTCATGAATCAGAGTGAGCGCCGCATCTCGCGCATCGCGGACGACTTCCCACACCTTCACGACTCGATCGGGCGGTGTCCCAGAGAACCCCATCCATGTTTGGTCCGCTGGAACGCTCTGGGGTCGACCGCCGAAGAGATCGAGGAGCACAACCTGATTCGGCTCAAGTTGGCTATCCTCTCCCACGACCGGCTGGTAGTGGGGATCGGCCGCATGGGCACCGAAGCCAACAATCGGGGGATGCTCCATCGTAAAGCCTTCCCCCTCCATCGCGGCGACCACTCGGGCCTGGACCTCGCTTTCTGAGACCCCAATCATCGTCACCACGTCCGACACAGTCCCCCGTGCAATGCGGGCCAACGCTTCGGCGGCAAAGACGTGATCCTCACGTTCCGTTGCACTCCACTGGGCCGCAAACGCTGTCACCAATGGTCCGCTGGACACGATGGTCGCCCCGAACGACTGCAGCAACTCGACCACCCCGGCGGGGACTCGATCGAGATAGGGCACATCATCGTTGGAGGAGACTTCCATGGCGAGCGTCCGCCCCGACACCACCGACTCCAAGGTGGCGTGTAGCTCTTCGTAGCGCGCGTAGGGCCGAATCTCACCGGGAAACCCATCCAGGGCCTGCAGTTCAATCTTGTGAGCAACGGCTACCGGTGCGCCCTCCTGTGGCAGGAGAACGAACAACCGGCGTGATCCGAGTCCTCCAATTCCCAGCACCCGGCGTGCGACCGGATTGGCTTGTTGGAAATCGTAGAGCAACCATCCGTCGGCGCCTGCTGCCTGGAGACCGTGCTGGAGCCTTGCCTGCGCACCCTCATCCCAGGTGATCATTCGTAGCCCTCCGTCGTTGCTGTCCGCCAGCGGCATTGATCCTCGCCCTTGCTCCGACAGGAATCATGCGCTACCGCACCCTCGAATCCACTGAGGAGTCGAAGGAGTTCCGCGATAGCGGAGGCGTAAAAGATGCAGCCGACGCCTTCAACCATCGCTTCGGTGGCGAGTGATCGCGTTAACTCAACCCGACTGCCGCTCCGTTCGGTCCGCAACCGCGCACCCACCACGTCGGCAGCCACCCGCGCAGAGACTCGTCGGCCAACGACTCGCCGAAGCCGTCGAGGTGCCATGCGTAGGAGGAGACGGGTGATTCCGGGAAGTCGCTTGACTCCGTGCCGAGCCGCGCGCCGCCCGGCATCGGCGTAGACCAAGGAGGCGTCGGATCGACGCCCAACCAAACGAAAAACCGACACCGCCTCTCCCCAACTGACGGCGCTGTCCCGATCGGCAGAACGACGGTATCGATCGATTTGGGACGCAACCGTCGCGCTCAGCCCGAGTCGCTTTGACACAAGCTCGTCGGCCACCTCTTGCAAGCCATCCTCAACCGGGGTGTCGAGGTTTTTCATGGCTTCGAGAAGAGAAAGCGGGATTATCGCGTGAACAAAGGCGGACACGTCTGCGTTCGCATTGAAAGGCCGGGTTCGATCGGATGGACGTTATGGTGATCGTTGGGGAACATAGTAACAGGACCGAAACGGGACCAGCCTTGCCGCTGGGCACAACCCCTTGCCACCTTCCTCAATGCTTCCCTTCCTGGCCGTGCTGGCGGCTCTTGCGATCGCAGGTACCGCAACCCGGTTGGGCGCGCTACGCCCTTCTGGCGGCATAGCGGCTGCCGTCGTCGGCACCGCGATCGTCCTGGGGAGTGGCTGGCCCGGAGCGGTCGGGCTTCTGCTTTTTTTTCTCTCCGGCACTCTCCTCTCCCGTTGGTTCGAGACCGGTCGCGGCGCAGAGGCGCGTACCCTTCACCAAGTCCTCGCGAACGGAGCCGTCGCCACACTGGGCGCCATCGTCAGTGGATGGAACCCTTCCCTCGGCGGGTGGGTGCTCGCCAGCGCGCTCGTTGCTGCCACATCAGACACCTGGGCCACTGCCATCGGCACCGGCGCCGGCTCCACTCCTCGCCATCTCCTCTCCGGCCAGCAGGTTCCCCCGGGGACGGACGGCGGGGTTACGTTAGAAGGAACCCTCGGGGCGGTGGTGGGGGCCGTTTTGGTAGCAGGAGGGATGCAGCTGGCCGGGGCTCCACGCGGTCGGATCGTGCCCCTTGTGGCAATCGGTGTGGCAAGTATGCTGCTCGACAGTCTCCTCGGGGAACGACTCCAGGCCCGCTGGCATTGCTCCACCTGCGGGGGAGCATCGCCCTCACGGGTGCACCACTGCGGAGCCCGAGCCGGACTAGTAGGAGGTATCCCGTGGATGACCAACAACAGTGTCAATCTGCTGGCAACGACCGCCGCTGGTGGCGGGGGGTGGCTGGTGTGGCTCTCGCAATCCTAACCGTATCAGGCTGCACTGCCGGCTCCCGCACTCCAACCAGTCTCGGCGACGACCGGCCCGGCGTCATCGGTCGATCAGGTGGACAGCACCCTGTCGTCGGCCAGTGGAAGAACATTTGGGTTGTGGTCCTGACCACCGATGTCCAAACCTGGACCACCGTCTGGACCTTCGGCGCCGACGGTACCTGTCACCTCGAAAAAACCTTCCGTTCCATCGCCTTCGTCACACCCGAGACCACCGATCGGGATTGCCGCTTCGGCATCGAGCAAAATGATCTTGTCATTACCTACGACGACAACGGGACCATCCAACGACTCCCCTTCTCCTTCGCCGCATCCTCCCGCGATCGGCTGGTGCTTGAAGGACTCGAGTACGAGCGCCTTGCATGAGGGGGAGGACGGATGTCCTGATCGCGGGTGCAGGACCGGCTGGATCCGCACTGGCCATCCGTCTGGCCCGCGCGGGCATCGGAGTGACTCTGGTTGAACGGGCCACATTCCCCCGCCCCAAGCCCTGCGCCGATTATCTGGGGCCCGAATCCCTCCGACTGCTCGATCAACTGGGAGTGTTGGCAGCAGCGGAACAGATCGGACGTCCGGTCATCGGCACCACGGTCTACGGCCCCAAGGGTGCCCAGTTCAGTGGCCGCCTAGCCGACGCCTCGACTGATCATCCACCTTTTCGACCCACCGGGCTCGCAGTCTCCCGTACCGCCCTTGATGCACTCCTTGCCGAAGCGGCCGTGCGGGCGGGAGCAACCCTGCTGGAGCGAGCGACCGTCTCCGATCTCATACAAGCGGGAAACACCGTTACGGGGCTGACTGTCCAAGATTCCCATGGACGTCGCCACACGCTGGGGGCAGACCTCACCGTCGGAGCCGACGGTTTACGCTCGGTGGTGGCCCGACGCGCTGGCTGGTTTCGCACGTTCCGACCGAAGCGAATGGCGTTCGTTGCCTACCTGAATGGAATCGACAATCTCACCGACCAGGTCGAGCTACACGTCGGCACCGAAGGCTACGTCGGGGTGAATCGACTCGGAGGTGAACGGGCCAATGTCGCGCTGGTTGTACCCTGCCGGCAGTTGAAGGATCTTCAAGGGCACTCGTGGCCCTTTTTTGTCGAGGCCCTTTCCCGGTTTCCAGGCCTGACCGGACGACTCCCCACGCTGACCGCCCCAGGGCCCCTCACGGTGACCGGCCCCTTCGCAGTCCGATCCAAACAGATCGTGGGGAACGGCCTCGCCTTGGTGGGTGACGCAGCTGAATTCTTCGACCCCTTCACCGGCGAAGGTGTCTTTGCGGCTCTCGCCGGGGCCGCACTCCTCGCGACCACCGTCCAAGCAGCCCTGCCCACGGCGGAGGGACCTATCTCCTCCCGCGCCCTCGCTCCGTACGCGCGCAATCACCGGCAGCTCTTTCGAGGGAAACACTTGGTCGAGCGAATGATCGGGTACGGAATGATGGCACCGTCGCTCTTCGACCGTGCCGTTGACCGATTGGGCCGCCGAGGATTGGCGCCAACCCTGCTCGGCGTCACCGGCGACTTCGTGCCGGCACGGGCCGTCTTGAACCCTCTGTTTCTCGCCGGTATGGTTCTCTGAGCATGTCCCCATTGATCCCCCCATCGGATTTCCGCCAACTGTGTGGCCGTTTCGCGACTGGAGTCGCCGTTGTGACCACCCGACTCGCCGACGGCTCGCCGATTGGCATGACGGCCAACAGCTTCACGTCGGTATCGTTGGAGCCGCCGATCGTTTCGATCTGCGTCGATGTAGCCTCCGCCCTCCACGATACGCTGACCCGAGCGGAACGATTCGCGATCAACATCCTGGCACGAGGCCAGGAAGAAGTCTCCCGAGCGTTTGCCTCAGGAAACGATCGACAGTTTCACGCCCACCAGTGGGGACAGCGCCCCTCCTCCCTCCCAGCCCTCCAAGGTGCTGTGGCGCACATCGAGTGCCGGCACCATACGGCAGTCAGGGCAGGTGATCACTCCATCATCCTGGGACTCGTGACCGGCGGGGTGATCGGTGATGGACCCCCTCTTCTGTTCTACCAAGGCCGGTATCACGGTCTTGGTTCCGCGTGACCGAAACCCACCCCCCTCCACCGGGAACGGAGCTGCTCGACAACGAAGCGGCCGACCCGACCCTGGTAGCGGTTTCACTCCACAACCTGGCACGTTCCAATCGGTGGTTCGGCGGAACCTGGGCCGTCCGATCCGGCCTCCGTGACCTCCTCCACTCCTATCCCCATCGGACCGCTCGGCTCCTCGACGTCGGGGCCGGTGGGGGCGATCTCTCGCGGTATGCCGTCGGCTGGGCCGCGAAGCGTGGTATCACCCTTCTTCCGTACGGTCTCGAACGACTCCGCACCG
>JAJCZW010000202.1 GCA_029262155.1 Gemmatimonadota bacterium | reverse complement strand
TTCCGCCCGCAAAGAGGAGTGAAACGGCATGTAGACCAATCTGATCGAGTCGCGGGAGCGTCGCGGGGGCGGCCGCTCGGAGGATCTCGAGCCCACCGAACGCGAGTCCGACCCCAAGGAGCCCACCGAAAGCGCCGAGGGCCAAGCTTTCAAGAAGGATCTCCCGGATGACAGCAGCGCGCCCCGCACCCAGGGCGGTGCGGAGGACCACTTCCCGCTGACGGGAGAGGCCCCGCACTAACATCAAGTTAGCCACATTTGCGCAGGCGATGAGGAGCACGATGCCGACCGCCCCGAATACCAGCCAAAGTGTGGTGCCAATTGTCCCGACGACATCCCTCCGGAGGGAGTGGACGACAGGGGCCAATGCAAGTTCGCGGAGTCGGTCGGGGGTCCAGGTTGCGGCTGGGAACTTCTCGATGGAAAGCGGAAGCACGCGACGAAGGTCTGCTTCAGCCTGCTCCACGGTGAGGCCGGGGCGCAATCGCGCGAGGGCTTGGTAGTTGAATCGCCCAACGGTCGCATCTGATCGATTGAGTCGGAAGGGGAAGAAGAGGTCCGCCGTCTCTAGTGAAGGGAAGTGGAATTCCCGTGGCAGGACACCGACGATCTCGAGCTGGCCCCCGTTCACGGTGAGGGCCCGGCCGACGGCCTTGGGATCTCCCCCGAACCGTCGCTGCCAGTACCCGTGACTCACGACCACGGTGGGGGCGGTTCCGGGACGATCATCCTCAGCCGTAAAGAGGCGTCCAACAGCGGGCCTCGCGTCGAGCAGCGGGAAGATTGCTTGGGTCACCAACACGCCCTGAACGCGCTCTGGCTCTGCCAGTCCGGTGACCGTCACCTCTGCGTCGTCCCAGAGACCGACATCGGTGAAGACGCGATTCTCTTCCCGATAGGTGAAGTAGGTCCCGGTTGACATGTGCATGACCTCGCGCCCCGCGCCCGCACCGGTGTGCCACAGCGCGACAAGCTGGCTGGGTTCGGTATAGGGGAGTGGTGTGAGCAGCACACCGTGGATGACACTGAACATCACCGTCGTGGCGGCAATCCCAAGAGCCAACGTCGAGGCTGCCACGAAGGTGAAGCCGGGTTCCCGGCGGAGGCGCCGGACACCGAAACGGAGGTCTCGCCAGGTTCGCCGGAAGAACCAGGTTCCATTGCTCAAGAATCTCATCGATACCTCAGGTCGGGGTTGGGGCCGTTTGGGAACGGTGTTCACGATATCGCGGGAAACCCAATGCCCTGGGGTTGGACACTCACGGATGGTAAAGAGTTGCATGACCTTCGACTCACGATGAACGACCTCACTGGGGTATTTGCCCCACTCTGGTTGGTTCTTGACCCACCCCAACGTCCGCATGAGCCGCCATTCCAAACACTAAGATGTTAAATGACAATGAGATGTGTGTTGCAGGGTTTCGGGTCCATCTCCTGCTCAACGACAACCCACTATGTCAACCGTTCTGTCTCCTCTTTTCGAATGAGCCAAGCAATGGCTGTGTCTGTTTGTGATCCCACCTTGCTGACGGACCCCTGGTGCCCATGATCTTCCCTCTGAAAGCGGCGTTCTTCGCGACGATCGTCTCTGGCGCGCACTCCATCCAGGCGCCACCGATCGATACCCTGACGCTGGTCGAGGCTGTCGCCCTTGCCCGGTCGGCCAATCCCGCCTTGGCGGCGGCCCGACTTCGGGCGGATGCGGCAGCCCAAAGGGTGGCCCCGGCGGGAGCTCTGCCGGACCCGCAACTGAATCTCGGATTGATCAATCGGCCGACCACCGATATCCGACGTACCGATCAGGCGATGACCATGAACAGCATCCAGCTGACCCAACGGTTCCCCTGGCCGGGCAAGCTGGGGTTTGGGCAAGATCGGATGCAGCTATTGGCGGACGCCGAAGCGCTCGACGCCGATGAAGCCGAGGCCGGGCTGGTTGCACGGGCTCAAGGGGTCTACTTCCAACTGGCCTTTCTCGATCGGGCTCTCGTGATCATGGGCCAGACGCGGGAGTTGTTGCGAGACTTTCTGGCGGTATCGAGTGCACGCTACCAGGTCGGGACGGGCCTGCAGCAGGATGTGCTGCAAGCCCAGGTTGCTATTGCAAGCATGACGGAAGACATCACCGTCGCGACGGCGAATCGAGTTGCGATGACTGCTCGGCTGAATGCCCTCCTCGGCCGCTCGGCGACCATCCCTATCGGGGCGTTGGAACTTCCGGCATCAGATCGCCTGGTTGCCGCACTCGAATCGCTGTTGGCAGAGGCTGTGGCCAGGCGGCCGGCGCTTCAGGCAGCACGGGCCCGGGCGGAGGCCGCAGAGGCAGGGTATCGCGCGGCCCGACGCGCCATCTATCCGGATCTCACGGTGACGGTCGGATACGCCAACCGGCCTCAGTTTGTCGACTTTGCCACCCTAATGGTGGGGGTCAGCGTCCCGCTCTGGGCCGGCTCGCGACAGCTTCCACTCCGCCGGGAGATGTCAGCGATGCGGGCGATGGAAGAGTCGAAGGAACAGGATCTCTATAACGAGACCTATGCCCGGCTCGCCGAACTTCGCGCCGAGGCCGAGCGGGCCCAGAATCTTTCGCAACTGTATGCCACGGCCGTCTTACCGCAGGCCCGCGCCGCAGTCGAATCGGCGCTCTCGGCCTATCGGGTCGGGCAGGTTGACTACATGACGCTGGTGCAGAATGAGATGACCGTGAATCGATTTGAGATTGAGAGCGTGCGACTCGTGGCGGACTTTCACCGTGCGGTAGCGCAGATCAACGCGCTGACCGGCGGGGTATCTGGAGATGAACGATGAAATGGATCGTCGCGGTGATGGCGGGACTCGTCCTGGCATGTGGCAACGACACGTCGGGAGACCAGGCGATGGAGGAGATGACCCCGGAGGAGCATGCCCGGATGCAGGCGGGAGGAACCCAAGGTGCCGTGGATAGTACCGGCCAGGCGGTTCGGCAGGCGGTGCACCTTTCGACCGATCAGGCCCGCGCACTCGGTGTGACCTACGCGGTGGTCGGACGCGAAACGATGCAGCGGACCATCCGCACCGTCGGGGCAATTCAACCGGCCGAGCCGAACGTGGTCGACATCACCCCGAAGATCGATGGATTCGTCGAGAAGTTGTTCGTCGACTTTACCGGGCAGGCGGTCCGCAAAGGGGAGCCGTTGCTGACACTCTATAGCCCTCAGCTCGTGGCCGCCCAGGAGGAACTCCTAACGGCCAAGCGCCTTGCCGTACAGTTGGACAGCAGCGCGGGCGAAGCCTGGCAGAATGCCCAGGCGATGCTCGAATCCTCCCGGCGCCGGCTTGCTTATTGGGACATCACTCCAGCACAGATCGCCCAGGTGGAGCGGACCGGCGTGGTGACCAAGACGATGACCCTCGTGTCGCCGGTGTCGGGTATTGTATTGGACAAACGGGTGCTGGAGGGCCAACAGGTCATGTCGGGGATGCAGCTCTATCGCTTGGCAGACCTCAGGAGTGTGTGGATCGAGGGAGAGGTCTTCGAACAGGACCTCCAGTTTTTACGGAAGGGGATCCAGGCCCACATCGAGGTGTCGGCGTATCCCGGTGAACACCTGATGGGCGATGTGTCGTTTGTCTATCCCACGATTGATGCCCAGAGCCGAACGAATCGCATTCGCGTTGCGGTACCGAATCAGGGGTTCCGCCTGAAGCCTGGGATGTTCGCGACCATCTTCTTTGATGTGACGATCGGTCGAAACCTGTTGGTCGTCCCCCTCGACGCGGTCATCGTAACCGGGGAGCGGAACATCGTGTTTGTGGTCGACGCGGAAGGGATGCTCCTGCCCCGTGAGGTTACCCTGGGGCCCCGGGCCAACAACCGGGTTCAGATCCTGAGCGGCCTGACCGAGGGAGAGAGGATCGTTGCTTCCGCCAACTTCCTGATCGATGCGGAATCTCGGCTCGCCCCAACCGGCGGTGGGATGCCCGGGATGCAACATGGGGCAGCCGACTCGACCCGGACCCGATCTGCCCCAACACCGGAGCCTCAGCATGATTAGTGGTATCATCGCTTGGTCCCTCCGGAACAGGTTTCTGGTTCTGCTAGGTAGCGCCGCGATCGTCGGAGTCGGTGTCTGGGCGATGCAGACCACTCCGGTGGATGCCATCCCGGACCTCTCCGATGTGCAGGTCATTATTCAAACCGACTATCGGGAACAGGCTCCCCAGATCGTCGAAGACCAGATTACCTATCCGATCGCCTCGGAGATGCTCAAGGTTCCGGGTGCCCGAGTGGTCCGAGGCTATTCTTTCTTCGGGCTCAGCTTGGTCTATGTGATTTTTGAGGACGGTACCAACATCTACTGGGCCCGGTCCCGCGTGTTGGAATACATGAACGGCCTTCGGCAGAGCCTCCCCCAAGGAGTCGAGCCGACGCTGGGGCCGGACGCGACCGGGGTCGGGTGGGTATTCCAGTACACGCTGGAGTCGGATAGCCTCGACCTCGCTCAACTTCGAACCCTGCAGGATTGGTACATCCGCTACCAGCTGGTGGCGGTGCCCGGGGTATCAGAGGTGGCCAGCCTCGGAGGGTTTACCAAGCAGTATCAGGTCGAGGTTGACCCCGAACGGCTCCGCGCATTCGGGATTCCGGTAACTCGGGTTGCCCAGGCGATTGGAGCACACAATATCGATATCGGGGCCCGGGTGCTGGAGATGGGTGGTCGGGAGTACATGATCCGAGGACTGGGGTATCTCGAAGGAGTCGAGGATATCCAGGATGTGGCGGTGGGTGCGACGTCGAACGGGACCCCGATTCGTGTTTCCGACGTCGCCACCGTCCAGATCGGGCCCGCGCCGCGCCGGGGGGCCGCTGACCTGAATGGGCGAGGCGAGGTGGTGGCCGGCATTGTGGTCATGCGGTTCGGCTCGGATGCCTTGAAAACCATCGAGGCTGTCAAGACGCGCTTACGAGAGATTGAAGCAGGCCTGCCGAACGGCGTCCATATGCGGACGGTGTATGATCGAAGCGATCTGATTCACGAAGCGATTCGGACCCTGCAGGAAAAATTGGTCGAAGAATCGCTCATCGTCGCCGCGATCGCCATGCTGTTTCTGCTCCATGCGCGGTCTGCCCTCGTAGCCATCATCACCCTTCCCCTCGGCATTCTCATCTCCTTCATCGTCATGCGGTCGATCGGGGTGTCCGCCAATATCATGAGCCTCGGTGGGATCGCGATTGCCATCGGCGCCATGGTCGACGCGGCGATTGTGATGATCGAGAATATGCATAAGCATCTCGAACGCGATGGCGGGCGCTCCTCCCACTGGGAGATTGTGCTGGAGAGTGCCAAACAGGTGGGCCCGCCCCTCTTCTTCTCCCTCTTGATTATCACCTTCAGCTTCCTGCCTGTCTTCTCCCTGGAGCAACAGGAAGGGAGGCTCTTCAAGCCGCTGGCATATACCAAGACCTTCGCGATGGCGGGATCGGCGTTGCTGTCGATCACGCTGGTGCCGGTGCTGATGGGGTACTTGGTGCGTGGGCGGATCCGGACCGAGCAGCAGAATCCGTTGAACCGCTTCCTGCGATGGGTGTATCGTCCCGTCATCACCTTTGTGTTGCGGTTTCCCAAGATGGTAATCGCCGCGGCGGTCGGTGTCCTGGCGGTGACGGTGGTGCCATGGCGGCAACTGGGGAGCGAGTTCATGCCGCCGCTGCATGAGGGTTCGATCTTGTTCATGCCGACGACGGTGCCCGGCGCGTCCATCGCCCAGGCCCGGGAGATCATGCGCTACCAGGACAGTGTGTTGGCGACCTTCCCGGAGGTCGCGACCGTGTTGGGGAAGGCGGGGCGTGCCAACACCGCGACGGATCCCGCTCCGCTCGATATGTTCGAAACCACCATCACTCTGAAACAGCACGATGAGTGGCGACCAGGGATGACCTACGATCGGCTGGTGGCGGAGATGGACAAAGCGGTCAAGATGACCGGTGTGACCAATGCCTGGACCATGCCGATCAAAGGCCGGATCGACATGCTTGCCACCGGCATCCGGACCCCCGTCGGGATCAAGATATTTGGCCCCAATCTCGACACGCTACAGATGCTGGGCGAGCAGGCCGAACGGATCATGCAACAGGTCCCCGGGACCCGAAGCGCTTTTGCCGAACGAGGAGTGTCTGGGTATTACGTCGACATCGATATCGATCGGGCGGAAGCGGCGCGGTACGGCCTTAATGTGGGCGATGTGCACCGGGCGATTATGGCCACCGTTGGCGGGTTGAGTGCCGCGGTGACGGTGGAAGGGCGGGAGCGATACGCCGTCAATGTGCGCTATCCGCGGGAACTGCGGGACAACCTCCAAAAGCTCAGGGAGGTCTTGATTCCGGCGATGGGTGGAGTGCAAATCCCGCTCGGTCAGGTGGCCACTGTGCGTACGGTGCAGGGCCCGATGGCGGTCAAGACCGAGAATGCCTTCCCCGTCACCATCGTCTTTGTCGATATTGGCGACCGCGATGTGGGGAGCTACGTCGAGGAGGCCCAAGCCGTCGTGGCCGCACAGCTCAGGCTACCGTCGGGCTACACCCTCACCTGGAGTGGCCAGTACGAGTTCATGCAGCGGGTCAAACAGAAGCTGACCGTCGTCGTGCCGGTGACCCTGGGGATCATCTTCCTCCTACTCTACCTCAACTTCCGGAGTGTCGTCGAGTCGCTGATCGTGATGCTGGCCTTGCCGTTCTCGTTGGTGGGGGGCATCTGGTTCCTCTGGCTCTTGGGATATAACACCAGCGTGGCGGTATGGGTCGGGTTCATTGCCCTGGCTGGGGTCGCCGCGGAAACCGGGGTGGTGATGGTCATCTATCTGGATGAAGCGTTCCACCGGCGGACCCTTGACGGCAAGATGCAGACCGCCCGAGACGTCCGAGATGCGGTGGCCGAGGGGGCGCTTGAGCGGCTCCGACCGGTGGTGATGACCGTCACTGCGATCATCGCCGGCTTAACCCCGATTCTCTGGAGTGCTGGCACCGGGGCGGATGTGATGAAGCGGGTGGCGGCTCCAATGGTCGGTGGAATGCTTACCGCGACGTTGCTGACACTTGGTGTTATCCCCGCGATCTATGTCCTCTGGCGGCAGTGGCAGGTGATGCATCGTCCGGAGGCGACCGCCCGCTATGCCCTGGGCGACGAACGGGCACTAGCCCATCACGGATAGGACAACGCTATGGAAACAATGGTTGAAGTGCGCGCCACGGTGCGACGCGAGATGTTGGATCGAGTTGTGGGTGCGGTGAAGGACGCGGGGGTCCCCCGATTTTCTGTCCTCCGAATCCATTCCATCGGAACCGGGGTCGATCCAGCTCGGGCCAAGATCTCATGGGACGAAGGATCGGAATACGCCGACAAGGCGGTGGTGCAGGTGATCTGCAGCCAGACGGAGTCTGGGCGGATTAGTGAACTGATCGCCAAGGCGGCGCGTACCGGCAGAAAGGGCGACGGTATCGTAACGGTCTACCCGGTACAAGATATTCTCAAGATTCGGACCGGGGTGCGGGGACCGGACGCGCTGGCCTGACTGGTTGGAGAGGAGGATTGTGGCAGGGGAAGCGCACCCATAGTTTGAAGAAGAGGAGAGTACCCGCTCACGCGGTCGGTGGGTTCCATGCCCGCGAACATCCCCACCGGCTGGCGATCTGGAGCGCTTGCGCTGCCCGACTGTCCACCCGATTCAGCACGTGGCCCCGCAGGCGTCATTGTCCACGAGCGTGGCACGCCCGATCCGACCGGTTGAGTCGTGAACGCCAGGACAGTCGCCATTCCACGGGCGCGTTTTCTGCTTGCCGACCGGCAAGCAGGGTGGGACTCGGACTAGACAATCACGAGGGTACTATATTTCGCGAATTAGCGAAATGACTACCCCTCTCCTTCACACCGTCCAGGTGCACAAGGCCCTCGGCCATCCCGCCCGCCTACGTATCCTCGCCATGCTCCGCCGGAGCGAACTCTGCGCCTGTCAGATCATTGCCGTCCTGGGCCTCGCGCCCTCGACCGTATCGGCCCACCTCGCCGACCTCCGCCGGGCGGGGCTCCTCATCGCACGCAAATCGGGGCGATGGGCGCATTACCGGTTGGCCCCGAGCCAGTCCACCCGAGCGATGACAGATGATTGGTGGCGTCGGGTCCGGCGGGATCCCCAGATCCGAAGCGACGCCGCCCTGCTCGGGCAACTCAAATCGGTGCCAGTCGAAGAACTCTGCCAGGCAGACCTCAACCTTGCACGCCTCGCCATTTCGCGGCACACATAGCACCCAGAGCACCCATGAGTAACCCCCGCAAGCAGATGAATCCTTTCGAACGCTACCTCACCATGTGGGTCGCACTTGCCATGGTGGTTGGGGTGGCGGTCGGAAAGCTCTTCCCAGGGTTGGTGGGCGCACTGCGAAGCCTCGAGTTCGGCGAGGGCAGTCGGATCAACGTACCGATTGCCGTGCTGATCTGGCTCATGATCTACCCGATGATGCTCAAGATCGACTTCGCGTCGGTCAAGAATGTGGGAAAGCGGCCCCGTGGGCTCTTTGTCACCCTCTTCGTCAACTGGCTGGTCAAGCCGTTCTCGATGGCGTTCTTCGGGTGGCTCTTCTTCCGCCACATCTTTCTCCCCTACATCGGACCGGAGCTGGCAAGCCAATACGTCGCCGGGGTGATCATCCTGGCCGCGGCACCATGTACCGCCATGGTCTTTGTCTGGTCCTACCTCTCCGACGGCGATCCGGCCTACACCTTGGTCCAGGTGACGGTGAACGATCTGATCATGCTGGTGGCCTTCGCTCCGGTGGTGAAGCTCCTCGTGTCGGGAGCGGCCGGGCTCGATGTCCCGTTTACGGTCCTCCTCTACTCGGTGATCATCTTCATCGTCATTCCGCTGGCGGCCGGCGCCATCAGCCGCCGGCTTCTGATTGCGCGAAAGGGAGTTGAGTGGTTCAACGGTCGTTATCTGCCACGCTTCGCCCCGGTCACTATCCTCGCCTTACTCGCAACGCTGGTGTTCATCTTCGCGTTCCAGGCGGAGAACATCACCGCGCGGTGGTTCCATGTGGTCCTGATCGCGATCCCGATTCTGATCCAGGTCTACTTCAACTCGTCGCTCACCTACGGCCTCATGCGGGTCTTCAAAGTGCCTTACCCGGTGGCGGCGCCAGGGGCGTTGATCGGGGCCTCCAACTTCTTCGAGCTGGCGGTGGCAACAGCTATCGCACTGTTCGGGCCCGAGTCGGGGGCCGCGCTCGCGACCGTCGTGGGAGTCTTGGTCGAAGTCCCGGTGATGTTGTCAGTCTGTCGAGTCTGTGTGGCCACCAAGCATTGGTTCCCGGCGGAGCCGGCATAGGGGAGGGGTCGGACGGGCCCTGGTTGTGCGTCTAGGGATATTCGGAAAATGTTCATCGCTCCTTCATCAGCCGGTGTGTAGCGTTAGGGCACACCTTCTCCGGAGAGCGATATGACAGGTAGGCGTACGTACACGATTGGGATCCTCGCCTTGGCTGCGATCGTC
>JAJCZW010000201.1 GCA_029262155.1 Gemmatimonadota bacterium | reverse complement strand
GGATCAGCTGGTACACATCAGTGACCTCTGGAACGGCGGCAATCTCCTCCATCGTGATCACCATCGGATCTCGCCGGTGTTTTTTGGACTTGTTTTCTTGAGACTCTGCAACCGTGGCGAGGGTGACAAGCCCCGCTACAGCGAAAAAAATAGGCCAACTGCGCATCAGTACCTCCTGCAGAACATTTCAGGTCACAAACCATAGGCGACGGCGTCACTCGGGTCTGACCTGTCGCCTGGTGCGAACGAGGATGACACCGTTCGCGGCGCTACCATCCCGGCTTGATCCGAATCGACCTGCAGCCTCGGTCGGCGAAAGGTATCGGATATCCTCGACATTGCTGGTGGGAACGGTGCTCAGGTCATCGATCCCAAGAGCCCGCGTGTTGTCGATATATACCAGAGGCTCAGGGCGCGGCGCGAGGGCACTCGTTCGGCCGCGGCCCCGCAAGAAACGGGGGCGGAGTTTCTTGATAAGCTCAAGCGCATCTTGTACCTGCGGATGTTCCTCGATCTCGTGTCGACTAATTCGACTCGGATCTTGCCCTTGGGCGGATACGCTCTCGGGGATCGCGGTTGCACCTAGGCAGATGATAGCCACGCTCACCACAAGACGGAGCCGGTTCCTCGGCGATAGGAAAAGATTCATTGATTGTCTCCGGGGTTGTGTGAAGGAGACGACATCCAACAATCATGGTGCACACCTCGTCGGATGGCAACCAAAAGCCGCGACTGCCCGCATCCGAGACGATCGCTCATTCCCTCGGATTGTTGCCCTCAGGGCCTGTTGTTGCGGGTAGTCGACTCGCCGACCGCAGGCTCTCTCGCAGAAGATACTCCAGTTGCGCGTTGACACTTCGAAGCTCATCGGCGGCCCAGCGCTGTAGGGCAGCGTGGACCGCTGAATCGAGTCGGAGGAGAACAGCTTTTTTGGTGCCCATCGGGACCCTACTGGTACAAGGTACCAGCGTTGATGACCGGCTGAGTGCCTCGTTCGGCACAGAGCACGACCAAGAGGTTGCTGACCATCGTGGCCCGGCGCTCAGCGTCGAGGTGAATGATCTCCTTCTCTGAGAGGAGATGAAGTGCGTTCTCGACCATTCCGACCGCACCCTCGACGATCTTTTTCCTCGCGGCGATAATGGCGCTGGCCTGTTGGCGCTGCAGCATCGCGGAGGCGATCTCAGGGGCGTACGCGAGATGACTGATGCGTGCCTCGGTCACCTTGACTCCCGCCTTGCCAAGCCGGTCTTGGACTTCCGATAGCAAACCCTTGGAAACCTCAATGGTGTGACTGCTCAGGGCGACCTCGCCCTGTTTATGGGCATCGTAGGGATACCCCGACGCCAGGGTCCGTACGGCAGATTCACTCTGGACCCGAACATAGTGTTCGTAATCATCCACCTCGAACAACGCTTCGGCGGTATCCACAACCCGCCACACCACGACAGCCGCGATCTCGATCGGATTGCTCTGACTGTCATTCACCTTGAGCTTGGCCGTTTCGAAGTTCCGGACCCGAAGCGAAATGCGTCGCTTGAGCATGAAGGGATTGACCCACCACAGACCTGTTTCCTTGACCGACCCGACATAGCGGCCAAAGAGGGTGAGCACCTTCGCCTCGTTGGGGTTCACGACAAACAAACCGGCGATGCCAAGGATAGCGAGAACCAGGAGAAGGAGGCCAACGATCCCTCGCCCGGCGTCGTCTGCCTTCACGCCGCCGACAAAGACCAGGACGGCAAAGGCAGCGGCAATCAACAGGAGAAGGAGCATGAAGAGACCGGGGGCGGCCTTGCGACGGATTTCGACGATCATGGAGGTTTCTCCCTAAATGATATAAGGATAATATCATTTTGATAGTGAACCTGTCAACCGAAAGCCGATCTGCAACGTTCTGGGTACCCGCTGTATCCAAGTGATCGAGATGCTGAGATCCTTGCCACCTCTTGAGATATGACCGCCTTTAGCGCGGTCGTGCCCCATGCCGATCTGCAAGTCGCCTCCGAAGCGGCGAGGGGAGACCTCGATGCCTTCGCCAACCTGTACCAGACGCATCTCCCACGTATCAATTCCCTTGCGGGTTGGTTACTGGATGGGTATCCGGCCGATGTGGATGATGCGGTCCAGGAGGTCTTCATTCGAGCATGGCGCAAGCTCAACCTGTATTCAGGGGAGGCCGCGTTTGGGACTTGGTTGCACCGATTGGCAGTCCACGTGATTCTCCGCATCCGTCGACAGTCGGGCCGGCGGGCCAGCGTGGAGTACCCGGTTGATGATCTCGCTGCGGTGGGGGGTGGCGTGGCGGTACGGGAGCGTCCGGATCTGCGGGTGGCCATTCAGAACGCGGTCCAGTTCCTCCCTCCTTCGGCTCGGGATGTATTTGTGCTTCATGACATGGAAGGGCACACCCACGAGGAGGTCGGGACACTCCTTGGAATCGAGGCCGGCACGTCCCGATCACAGCTGCATCGGGCCCGGAAACATTTGCGGCGCCTGTTATCCAGCGAGGAGCAATGCCAATGACCGACTGTCGGAGGGATGAGTGGTTGGAGCAGCTCTCGGCCTATGTCGATGATGAACTGACTCCAACAATTCGAGACCATGTGCGCCAACACCTGGTCCGGTGTTCGCGATGTCGTTCAACGGTCGCGGATCTTCAAGCGATGGTGCGTGCTGCTCCCCAGTACCCTGGGGATCCGTCATCCGGTGGCATCAAGTGGTCCACGTTGCAGCGAGCCTTGCCGGTGTCACCGCGGGGGTCAGCGAGACTCCATCGCCCCTGGCGGCGCAGAACGAGATGGCAGTACGCCACCGCGGCAAGTATTGCTGCTGTGCTACTGGTGGGGGGGATGTCCTGGATATTCGGCGGTTCCGAGCCTGGGACGATGGCACGTGCGGGGGGACGGGGTGTCGACTCTCCGTTGGTTGCTATCCCGGCAGTCGAGAGTAGAGTCTACGAGGCTGCCGTCAGCGATCTTGAGGGTCTCTTGCTTTCTCAGGAGAACCGGCTGGCACCGGAGACAGCGCAACTCATTCGGTACCACCTCCAAATGATTGATCGTGCTCTGGCCGATTCTCGGAAAGCCCTCCGTGCCGACCCCGCCAACCAGCGCCTCGCCCACCGAGTAGACGCCCAGATGCAACAGAAACTCAACGTCCTCCGGCAAGCCTTCCGGGCAACCCGGATCGAGCTGTGACAGACGAAAGGAATTATTCATGCTGCTGTTTCTTCTCGCTACCCTGAGCGCCCCGACGATGCCGGTCCAGACGCCTGACACCGATACCACAGTGGCGGTTCCTGCGGGCACTCGTCTGGTGCTCCATACCCCTGGTGGCCTGATTCAGGTCCGCGCGTGGGCCCAAGATCGGGTGCGTGTGCAGGCCGAGCATTCCTCCCGTGTATCGATCGATCTGATACAGGACGGCGCTGTTCTTGAAGTCAAAGCGCGAGGACGGATCGGGCCTGCCGGCGTCGTTGATTATATGGTCACTGTCCCGACCTGGATGGCCCTCGATCTGGGTGGCCTGGGGGCGGAGGTCGATGTGAGCGGTACAACGGCTGAGGTCATCGCCCAAACGCTCCAAGGTGACATCACGGTACGCGGTGGGAACGACGTGACCCTCACGTCAACACAAGGGCGGCTTCGCCTCTTGAACAGCCGTGGCCGGGCAACCCTCCATACCGTTGCCGATGATATTGAGGTTGAAAACCTCAGTGGAGACCTCGTCGCGGAGACCGTTGGTGGGGAGATCGGTATTGTGGGCGGCACGGTGGGGTCGGTTGACGCGCAAACGATCGGTGGCGACGTCACCTACCGCGGGAACATTTCACCGGGGGGACGATACGTCATGACCACACATGGTGGGGAGATTCTCGTAACTGTCCCACCGACCATCTCTGCCCGCGTAAGTGCGGCATCAGTGATGGGAGATTTTTCAACCAATTTCACAGTGAACGGCACACGCACCTCCGGCAAGCGACACACATTTCGGTTGGGTAATGGTAGCGCGGTGATTGAATTGGAAACGTTTGGCGGAGACATTCGTCTCATGCGTCAAGCTCCCTAACCAAGACAGTATCCGATGGCCTTTTAACGAAGAAGGAGTACCGATGCTCTCTCTCATACTTGCCCTCAATGTCGGGGTACCGATCCAAGACTTCACTTGGCGGGGAACCCCCAAACTCCTGCGCACGGAAACGATCATTGGGGACGTCACGATTACGCGCGCGACGGGTAGAGAAGTTGTCGTGACGGCCGTGAAGCGTGCCGGACGTCACGGTAACCCAGAGGATGTCACGATAAAAGTGCGTGAACAGGGTGGGGAGGTCACGATCTGCGTTCAGTATCCCGGACGGGTGATGCGTTCGGGAGATGATGGGCCATGTCGGCGGGGTGGACCGCATGGTCGTGAGGACCAAAACGACACGGTCGTCGATTTCACGGTACAGCTCCCGACCGGTGTGGAGATGGTTGGCGCATCTATTACCGGGGATGTGGTCGCGACCGGCGTCCGAGGGCCGCTTGAGGTCACGAGCGTGAGTGGAAGCGTTCGGGTCGAACGGATGATAGGGGAGGGTCTTGAAGCCACTTCAGTGAGTGGAGACGTCACGTTACTCGGCATCCAGGCAAAGCGAGTAAGCGGTGAGACCGTGAGCGGTAATGTCCGTTTCGAGGGTGTAGTGGATCCGAACGGCCGGCTCGACCTCCAAACCCTCAGTGGCAATGTGGTCGCCACGCTTCCCGAAGGTCTCCGCGCCACCGTGCATGGATCGACCTTCAGCGGGTCTTTTTCGAGCGATTTCCCAGTGACCCGCGAATCGAGTCGTCGGCGGCAGAGGATCAATGGAACCATTGGGGGTGGCGGCGGGATTCGGATTGAACTCGAAACGTTCAGCGGAAACATCCGCTTGGTGGAGGCTCGGTAGTCGTGGAGGCTACCGTGTGCTACCTGTATCAAGAGTTGTGATCCAGGGGTCATCACTATCGGTGGAGTTGCGGGGGGCCTCGTGGCTCGGCCGCGCACTACGATGGGACGATAGTCGCTTTCAGGACTCGCTGTTGTTCGACCGCTTCGACCGCCTTGCCCGCATCCTCCAGCGGGAACCGGGTGCTTGCCATCTCACGCCAGGGGACGCGGCCTCCAAACCTGGTGGCGAGTTCGACCGCACGGTGGAAATGTGAATAGTCGGATCCCCAGCACCCACGAATCTCGACATGTTTTCGGTTGATCTGCCAATGTGGATGGACGGAGACAGGGCCGTTGTCGGTATAGTGTCCCACAACAACCACCCTCCCGCCATCGCGGACCATATCCAGGCCCTGTGACACGGCGTCCGGGCTTCCCGACGCCTCAATGACGAGGTCAACGCCGAATCCGTGCGTGCGGTTCCGCACGTTTGCCGCACGATCCGAAGCTGGAATGTCCAGGCCGAGTGTCATAGTGGCACCCATCCGTCGGGCGAATGCAAGGCGGTCGGCCGGATCACCAACGGCGATGACTTCACTCGCCCCCGACAAGGCAGCAAACGCGATCGCCGACTGCCCCACTGGACCCACGCCCAGCACAGCAACCGACTGTCCCAACCGGACTTCGCCCCGATCGATGGCGTGGAGCGCGGTGACCAGGCCACACCCGCCTCCGATGAAGGTTTCCGGATCGAGTTCGGAGGGTAGGGGGATCATCTTGACCCCGGGCTTCATCCAGATCGCGTCCGACCAGCCCCCAAGCAGTCCGTCCTCGGCACCGTAGGTAATGCCGTACACTTTCCGGGCGGGACACCGGGTTGTCTGCTTCGTGACGCGGCAGTGGTAGCATTGGTTGCAGGTTTCGTGGACATCGAGAAAGGTGACGACATCACCCTCGTGGAGCGGACGGCCGAGCACGTCTGTGATTGGTCCACGAGCCGCAGCGATGGCCCCAACGGAAACATGCCCTGGGATAAGCGGATAGGGGACACCGGTCAAGCGACCGTGGTGGAGATGGACGTCGGTTCCACACACCTCAGAGAAGAGGGTTTGGAGGAGTGCGGCCCCAGGTTCGAGCGCCGGGGTGTCGAACTCCTGGAGTTCAATCGGTTGGTTCGGGGCAGGGATGATGGCAGCACGGACCGGTCCCTGGCTCACCGTTTCATTGCCTCTTCCAGCTTCTCCTTCACCAGATTCAGAAATCGAAGCTCGAACTTGCCGTTGGACCCACAGGCGACCGGTTCCCGCGAGCCTTCCATAACGTTCCGGGCATTCGCCTGAAAGACCAGGACCAGGGAAGACCCGTCTCCAACCGGTGACACGCGGCCGATAAGTGACATATAAACTCGGTAACTGTCGGCGTTAGGTCCGGTCATGTTATTGCCGCAGTTGAGGAAGGTGGAGATCCGCTTCCCGGCGAATGTACGGGCCTTCCAAAACTCGATGTTTCCCGCTTCGTACATCGCATCATTGACCGACTCGAGCTTCACCCCAAGATCCTTGTACACTGCCTTGAGCGCGTCGTAGACCTGGGGGGCAGGGGCCGAAAAAGTAGCCGCAGATCCTGTGGTATCGATCTCGGTGCGAAGCATCCCGCGCTCTTCGGTCATGAGGACCCTCTGTTGCGCCAGGAGTGGGAGCGCACGACCAAGAAGCGCAAAGAGAGCGAGGTCTGTGGCGATTCGGTAGACGGTCATCGTTATTCTCCGACAAGAGAGTAGGACAAAAGCTATCGTAGGGTTCGATGCACAGCAACAGCGTGTGGGTGCTACAGCGGTGCGAGTACTCATCATCTCCGTCGGTGACGTTTGGTAGGCATCCGAGCCACACGGTGGTCAATTCGACGTCGGCCGCGGGAAAGCGGTTGTCCGGTCAGGGACGGTGGGCACGAGACTGCAAGGGATCCTTTCGGAGATCACATGCTTGCTCGCGTCCGCTCCGCCGCTGTCCTCGGGATTGAGGCCTATCCCGTTGAGGTAGAGGTCGATATAACGAACGGACTCCCTTCGTTTGCCACCGTGGGCCTTCCCGTCGGCGCAGTCAAGGAGGGTCGAGAACGGGTCAACGCCGCAATTACCAACGCCGGTTTCTCGTTCCCGCTGAAACGCATCACCGTCAACCTTGCGCCGGCCGATATCCGGAAGGATGGATCGGCCTTTGACCTCCCGATCGCAATTGGGGTCTTGGTGGCAAGCGGACAACTGCCGGCGGATTGTCTCACTGATCATCTCTTCTTTGGAGAGGTTGGGCTGGAGGGCGATCTGAGACCGATTCGGGGCGCCCTTTCGATGGCGGTCACTGCCCGCCGGGTGGGCGCTCGCGGGATCCTGCTCCCGATGGACAATGTGACCGAAGCCGCAGTAGTCGAAGGCTTGGAAGTGCGCGGAGCAAGAACACTGCTTGAAGTAACGCGTCATTGCCACGGAGATACCCCGCTCGAACCAACCACAGTCGATCTCGACTCCCTGATGAGTTCCCGGGAGGAGGACGCCGCCGATTTCTCTGATGTACGGGGTCAGGGGGTCGCCAAACGTGCCTTGGAGATCGCTGCCGCCGGTGCTCACAATGTTCTGCTCATTGGGCCGCCGGGAGCGGGCAAGACGATGCTAGCGCGCCGTCTTCCCACG
>JAJCZW010000200.1 GCA_029262155.1 Gemmatimonadota bacterium | reverse complement strand
CGGGAAACCCGAAGAGCATGTTCCAGAGTGGATATACCCCCCACTCGCGACACCATTTGAGAAGCTGGACGTTCACCAATGCGGTACTCCCCTTCCGCATGAGTTGGAGGACGTGTGTGCTCAAACTCTCGATCCCAGGTTGTATGGAAGTAATCCCTGCCAACGCCAGTTGCTGAACCTGGGCCCGGGTCAGGTTGGCTTTTGTTTCGTAAAAGATGTCGGCACCCAGCTTTGCTTCGGCCAACGCAGGCAGAAACGACTCAAAAGCCCGATGATCGAGAATGTTATCGACCGCGGCGAGCCGCCCACCCGGATACCGTTTGACCAGGGCCTGTAGTTCCTCGGTAGCGCGGGCATCCGACTTTCGCCGGAACCCCATATTGAGCCCGTTTAACCCGCAAAAGGTGCAGTGCTGTTTCTCTCCCCACCAGCACCCACGTGAGGTTTCGAACGGGATCGTCCGATGATGTTCGGGATCAGGCCATGCCAACGTCGCGTTAGGTTCCCACTGGGTAAACCACTCGTCGAAATTGGGATAGGGGAGCGCGTCGAGATCGGACATCGGCGTCGCGGCACGCGCCGGAGGGCTGCCGTTCGTGCTTCGGGTCACCACCCCGGCGACGGCCCCTGGGTCGCCACCAGTGCCTAACGCCTGCAGCAACGCAGGGAAGCTCTGATCTGCCTCGCCTACACAGACGTAATCGACGAAGGGAAAGGTGAGATGCAGTTGCCGCCCCATGGCGTCCTCACAATTGGCACCTCCAAAGATGATTGGGAGTTCGGGGTAGCGCTCCTTGATCCGACGGGCCAGGGCGAGAGAGGCGGTATTTTGGGCGAAGGTCGTCGTAAACCCTACACAATTCCATGCAGCCCAATCGATCGACGACATCACTTCGTCCAGGAATGGCTCGGCTAAGGCCCTCGCACGTCGCACATCGGCGAGGAGGGTCTCGTCATATTCGTCCGGAAACCGATCGGCAACCATCGTCAGATAGGACGCGACTTGGGCACGTGATTGCGGGGCAAGACATCCGGCAAACACCCAGTCGCCCACGAGCGTCTCGGGCCGGAGCCGTTCGGCAATCCGGAAGTAGGCTTCGGCACCCAAGCTCCGGGCGAAATCGATGTTGCGATATTGGATCCGCACATCGGCACCGATTCGGTCACCGTGGGCACGGAGCAAGCTCACTCCGAGCGAAGGCCGGAGGGCGCTAAATGGGAGGTTCAGGAGGAGAACGCGCACCGACACAAGGTACGCGCAGCGTGGCGTACGGGAAGGTCAGCGACAACAAGGGCGACGTCGACCGAAGCCAACGCCGCCCAGGTTGTCCGCATCGTGGGTTCCTGCTAGTGCATCGTCGATTCGCCCGCTGTCGGCAAGTTCCCTACCGTTTCGGCGAGCAGATGCACCTTGGCGGCATCGGTTGAACCGTTCGCATCGGCGTGGAGTGCACCGACGAGTTTGTTCAGCTTATCGCCTCGTGCGCTTCCACTTGTCTTTTGGACGTCGGCCAATGTGCTCCGAATGGCGCTGATCCGACTGGCCGACAACCCGTTCGAACGTTCCAATTGATCGACGTACGCCAGGGCCAACGAGAAGCTGGCGGGCCAGGAATACTTCGGCTGGCCTTGGGTGTTCAAGTAGTCGAGCTTGACCGTGTTGGACGCTTCGATTTCGTTCGCCGTCAGGAATGCGCTCGGGATCAGTTCGAAGATATCGAGCCCGCGAGCGATCTCGGAGCTGACCATCACGCCGTTGTACCAGTACACCGACCAGCTGCCGCCGCTCTGCATCCGGTTCGGGTCAACCGGGCCCCGGTCGAAGAAGGCGATCTCTCGAACGTTCGACGGATCGGTCCAATCGAAGATCGAAATCCCGCCCTGGTACCACCCCTGTACCATCACATCGCGGCCGGGAATAGGCAGCAAACTTCCGTTATGGGCAACGCAGTTCTCCAGCGAGGTCTGCGGGGCCGGTAACTTGTAGTAACTCTTGAACTCCATCCGCCGATCCGACAGGGTAAAGATCGCGTTGGCTCCCCACTCCCGTGGGTCGGTGTCGCGGCACTTCGGCTGGCCACCCCCACCCCACTCGTCAGTAAAGAGGATCTTGGTACCGTCGTTGTTGAAGGTCGCCGAGTGCCAGTAGGAGAAGTTGGAATCGGAGACGGCCCCAATCCGGACTGGGTTGGACGGGTCGCTGATGTCGAGCAAGAGTCCGTATCCGCCGCAGGCACCGCCAGCCAAACCGATAGCGGGGTAGACGGTAATGTCATGGCATTGGGTCGGGCCAGGCCGGGGGCCGTTGCCCCGCTGCTGGGCCCCCCCACCGAAGCGCCGAGCGATCATCGCAGGAAGGGCGGCGCGAAGGGCGGCACTATCTGCGGCGGTAGCCGTGCTCCCACCGCGTGCCTTGACGACGCTATCGAGCATCGGGGCTACGAACCGAGATGGCAACACCTGAGGCTGCCCGCCCAGATCCACCACGAAGGCACCGCTCGCCCGAGCCTGCTCGATCGCCGCGATATCGTCGGGCGCCAAGCCATGGGTCGCGGGCGCGACCAGATCGTTGAAGATCCGGGGTGAACTCACGATCGCCGCCTGCTCGGGATGGGCCACCGGGACCTTGATCACTTCTATCCGGAAGAGTGCGCTATTCGGGTCCTGGCTCGGCGGAGCCGCGACACAACCGGCCAGCTCCGCGTCAGGACGGACGCTGGAGGAACCGGAGACATAGATGTAGACGTTCTCGGTGTCCTTCGGGTCGGCCAGGACAGTGTGAGTATGCGATCCCCGGCAGGTCTGCACATTGCTGATGTACTTGGGATTCTGGATATCGGTGATGTCGAAGATCCGGATCCCGCGGAGCCGGTCGTGGCTTACCGCGGTTGGTACCCCCTGGGTTCCGCAGTCGAGACGGCCACCGAGCCCCTCACCTGAGACAAAGAGGAGATTCTTGTAGACCGACACATCGCTCTGCGAGGCGGGACAGACGAAACCCTTCGCCAGCACCGGACGGCTGGGGTTGGAGATATCCCACACCTGGTAGCCGTTGTAGTTCCCTTGGATGGCGTAGTTCCCGGAGAAGGCCAAGTCAGAATTGGTCACCCCAAGAAAATCCTTCGCCGGCGGAGTTTTGGAGACCACCCGTAGGTTCCAGGTCGCCTCTTCGGCGTCCATCAGTCCAGCGCGAAGCCCGATACGCGGATCGGGACTGGGTGCTGTCGCGGCTGTGTTCGCGACGGGAGACGGCGTCGCGGCGGGGGTCGAGCGCCCGCCCCAACCCCCCCCCAGCGCAAGGAGACCAGTGACAAGCGCGAGCTTGGGATGGCGAACGGCCCAACGGCCGATGGCAGGTTCAGACATCATGCAACACTCCTGAAAGGGCAACAGAATGGGAACGGGTCGGGGACGTAAGACTTGGATGATAACTCCATCACCGCGATCGGCCAGCGGTGGAGGTCGGAACCGGCTTCTGTCTCAGAACCATGCTGGACTATCTCGGCCGACCAGATTCGCCCGAGCGTCGGAGTCGGACCGGAAGCTCCTTCAGCATCAACTCCATTCGAGCGATCTCGGTCGACTGATCCACCTGGGCGTCGGAGGCAAACTTAAACACCAGCTCGTTCTGTCCAGCCCCATCGGTGGCAAAGAGATCGTGCACCATGGTGACGGCCCCGCGGTGATGCTGGATCATATAGATCAGGAAGAGCCGGTCGAACTCAGTGCCCTGTGCCCGGTCGAGCTCCTGCATCTGCTCCGGACTCAGCATGCCGGGCATCATCTGCATCGCCTCACCGATGCCGTGAATCTCCATCCCGTGGGGCAGGAGCTCCACCTCCGGCACCGGCAAGCCGCGGTCCCCGAGCCAGCCCTGCATAGTCACAATCTCATCCTTCTGGGCGGCAATGATCCGGCTGGTGAGGATCCCGACCGATGGGCTGGCACCGTGGGAAGGAGCCCATCCAGCCATGACCAGCGCCTGGGCGTGATGACTGATCATTCCGGTCATGAACCGGACGTCGGCCTCGGTGTAGCGATCGCGGGCACTGTCCTTCCGGGCCTGATAGATCGCCTCTAGTTCGGCGGTCTCCGAAGCGGCAGTGGGGGACGGGGTTGTCTCCCCCGCCTCGGAGGGGTGGCTACAGGCGGCGCCCATTAGGGTAGCTGCGAGGAAAGCGCCGGCCCAAAAGCTTCGAATTGGGTTCATGTTCAAGGGTCCCTGGGAACTAGTCCGAGTCGGATCTGGGATATGACTATACCCTGAAGATACCCAATACGAGAGGAGATCGGGGCGGGTTTCCGAAGGCCCGAGACGACTGTGGCGGGGGGGATATAGATCCCCCCGGGCGTAAGCCCGGGGCTCGGCCACATGAGGCTGCTCACGCAGCCCTAGGGCTTACCAAAAGTTGGTGGCGCGAGCCACCTCCACGGCCGAGCCTGGGGCGTAAGCCCCAGGATTCGGAAGCGCAACCCTCAATCATTGGTCCCTCGACGCACGCTTCCTCAACGATGACAGGGCGAGGGGCGCAGGTATCAGGAGTCCCCGGGCTCACGCCCGGGGCTCGGCCAATTGTGGCTGCTCACGCAGCCCCTAGGGCTTACCAAAGTTGGTGGCGCGAGCCACCTCCACCGCCGAGCCTGGGGCGTAAGCCCCAGGATCCTAGACTCACTACTCCGGAGGACGGGCTTGGGCCGCCACCATCAACTCGGCTACGAGTTCGGGCATATGTTCCTGCATCCGTGCTTGCATCAGCCGGTTTGTCGCAGCCATGAGAAATGGCATCCTTACCACGAACCTCTGGCCGACATCCGATTCAAAGAACGTGATCAGCGCTTGCATGTCCGTCTCCGAGATGCTCTCCCGATAGACTTTGATGTAATCGGTCTTGATGGTCTCATAGGGAAGGTACTTCTCCATGAACCTCTGCATGATGTCTCCCACGGAACCCTGGCTGGACACAGCCTCGAGCATCATTGACACGGTTTTCCGATAGAGCTCCTCGGCGTGCGACGCAGCCAAATACTTCTCCACTGTCTCCAGACGAGCCGAGTCAGATGCGGCAATCTGCTGAGCCGGGAGCCGCAAGGCCCCGACAAGGAAGGCAATCAGAAAAAGAAACGTGTTTCGATGTGGATGCATGACCGTCACCTCTTTTGGAACCACCCACGGTTGGTAGCCTTGGGTTATTCTGAAAGTAACACTGGAGAGTCAAGACTCCCTACGTTACGTTGGAGCCCGCGTCCGACTCAGCCGCCAAAACTTGCGACCGGGGAGTCCCCGGGCTCACGCCCGGGGCTCGGCCATATGAGGCTGCTTACGCAGCCCGCAGGGCTCCCCAACAGTT
>JAJCZW010000199.1 GCA_029262155.1 Gemmatimonadota bacterium | reverse complement strand
CCCCAACCAAGAGATTCCTGTCCCCGCGGCGGTGCTGGATAGCATGGCGCGGGAAGATTCGATCGCCCTGGCCGACTCGCTGGCGGATGCGTTTGTGCTTGAACTGTTGGCATCGACGAGTGATCCTGACACGACAGACGGAATCGATGTAACCTGGGATATCGACGTGTCCTCGTACGCCGACCATCATCGTGTGCAGTATTACCTCGACTTCTTTCAGGGTGGGGCACGCGAACGGATGGGAGTCTGGCTCACCCGTCTCCCACGATATGAATCGATGATTAGGGCAAGACTCCGTGAGGCTGAATTGCCTGAGGATCTCGTATACCTCGCCCTCATCGAGTCGGGGTATTCCAATACTGCCGTGAGTCGATCCCGTGCGGTCGGGATGTGGCAGTTCATCTCCGGAACGGCGCGGATGTACGGCCTCCGTGTCGACCGCTGGGTCGACGAACGACGAGATCCGATTCGCGCCACCGATGCGGCCGCTCGTTACCTGGCCGACCTCACTCGTCGTTTTGGATCGCCCTATCTGGCCGCCGCTGCCTACAACGCCGGTCCGGGTCGGGTTGCCCGCGGGTTGCGACGCATTCCGGCCGAGCAGATCGAGGGGGAGGTGGTAGACGACACCGAGGGCCCCTTTTCGGATGACGCCTTCTTCCACCTGGCGGATACCCGCTATATCCGGCAGGAGACCAAGGATTATGTGCCCAAGTTGATCGCGGCCGCGCTCATCGCCAAACAACCGGAGCGCTACGGATTTGCGGCCGCTTCGACCGAGGCCTATCAGTCGGATTCGTTAGTGACCGATGGAGCCGTCGGTCTCGATGTGGTAGCCCGGGTATCTGAGGTTCCCCTGCGTCGTCTTCGCGAGTTCAACCCTCATCTCCTTCGTGGCATTACACCGCCAGGACGACGGACGGTCATTCGCTTACCTGTTGGCACCGGTGACTCTGCCGCTGCGCGGCTGGCCGCAATCCCACCCAAGGAACGGGTATCGTTCTTGGAACATGTGATCCGTCACGGAGACACCTTTGGAGCCATCGCGCGCCGGTATCGAGTGAGTGTTGCCGACCTCCGTCAAGCCAATCCGAGGGTTCGTGATCGGGCGCTCCGAATCGGCAGGATCTTGGTCGTGCCAACATTGGGTTCAGGGTCACGCCGGTCGAGTGCGGCACCTCGATCCAGGTCCTCTGCGACGACGAGTTCTTCGCGCGGGGCCGGGACCCATCGTGTACGCCAAGGAGAAACCTTGGGCGGGATCGCCAACCGGAATGGGGTCTCGGTGGCGTCGCTTCGGCAATGGAATGGACTCCGATCCAATCTGATCCGGGTGGGTCAGACGCTTCGGGTGCGGGCACCGGCAGCAAGCAGCAGCACTGCCGGCCACCGAGTGCGGAGGGGCGATACCCTCGGCGGTATCGCCCGACGCTATCGGGTTTCCGTGGCGTCGCTGATGGAAATCAACGCCCTGCGTTCAACCCGGATTCGTGCCGGTCAAACGCTTACGATCCCATCTTCGACGGGACGGTAGGCACTCCCTTCAGCACAGCGCGGGAATAACCGTTCGCCGGGTCTCCTCCGGCTTGGAGAATCTCAGCGACGCGGGTGGGCCCCCGATTGTAGGCGAGCAACGCTACGCGGAGGTCGTTGTCAAACCGCTCCATCAGGTCTTTCAAGAAACGGAATCCGATCCGGAGGTTGGTATCGCGGTCCTGCAGGCCCTCCGCGGTAATATCAGGCTCATAGACCTGGGCTGTCGGGAGCCGAACCTGGGCATACCCGATCGCGCCTTTGTTACTCACGGCGCCGGCCCGAAACCCACTCTCCACCTTGACCAACTGAAACCCAAGGGCGGGGTGGATTCCTTCGCTCAGGGCAGCATCGTAAATGCCTCCGGCGAGGTCGGCCGGAATGTGATATTGAGATGAGTATTCGATCACGGAGGTGGCCCGCTCAAGTTTGAGCTCAAGGACGGTGGCGTTGCCCCGGGCTTCGTTCAGCTCTTGCTGGAGCGTTGCCATCGCCTCAAACACCGCTTCGTTTGGAGCGGACGGCTGATGGGGGTCGGCCACGAGGCTCTTCAGCGTCGCGGCGAGGACGCCGATGAGGAGTGCCAAACCAACCAAAGACGCACTTCGGCGCAGACGAACGAGCCACCGCCCCCGCTTCCGGCGGGTGGTGCGCTGTGCGAGTGTCCATCGTGCCATTGCTACTCCTTCATTATGCACCCTGATCGGGTGCGGTGGCATGCGTATCGTCCAAAGACCAGTCGTGTTTTCCCCCACGCTTGGCGTGCACTCGGATGCCTTCAATCACCATCTGAGGATCGAGAGCCTTTGCCATGTCATACACGGTGAGGCAGGCGATGCTTACGGCCACAAGCGCTTCCATCTCGACACCGGTCTTGGTGGTTGCCCGAGCTGTTGCGGTCAGTCGGACGCCAGGGAGGGCTTCGTCACATCCAGCATCGACGACGATCTGGTCGAGTGGCAGCGGATGGCAGAGCGGAATCAACCCCGCGGTCCGTTTGGCACCCATGACCCCGGCGATTCGTGCGGATCCCAATACGTCACCCTTTGCCACCGTGTTCTGGGCGATCGCGAGACAGGCCTCCTGAGACATTCGCACCATCCCGATAGCGACGGCGGTCCGAGACGTGTCCGATTTTCCGGAGACATCGACCATGCGCGCTTTGCCCCCCTCGTCGACATGGGAAAGGCTCACGCGAGGCCCTCGGCCAACTCGTCCGTCAGCGTAGCGAGAACGATCTGGGGATTGGTATTGCCCTGGGCGAGAGCTCTGGCCTCGTCGACCCGATCTATTGCCGTGAGAAGGCGCTCGGGGTTGTTGGCCTGGGCGAGTGCCTGTGGGAGTGGACGTCGGGGCCGGCCGCCGACGGCGTTTCGAGCGGCATCGTTCAGGGTCCAGGCCAGGGCTTCAAGCATCGCGCTGAATTCGCCTCGAGCCTGCCAAGGTGCTTGGGCGAGGCAGCGGGCATATCGCTCCTGGTCGCTCGAGGTGATGGCGTCGAGGAGCGCCGTCGCGGCACCTTGTGCTTTGGCCCACGCCTCATCCTCCGCGATGGCTGCCCCAATGGACCCCTCAGCACGCCGAATCCGTTCGTCCAATTCGGCCGGCGTGGGAAGGGGATCGAGGTGAGCGGTCAAGTATGCTCGAATGGTGCTCTCGCTCACCCGTCCAACGCGCAACGGGATTGCCCGTGAACGGATCGTCGGAAGTACTCGGCCGAGGTCGGTGGTGGTGAGAAAGATGATGGTATCCCGCGCGGGCTCTTCCAGCAGCTTGAGCAAAGCGTTGGCGGCCTCCGGACTCGATTCCTGCGGGACCAGTCGATCGGCGTAGCCGATGATCAGGATCTTGTGATGAGACTCAACCGGTGTCAGGGCGACCCTCCGCCCAATCAGCCGGGCACTGGCAATGCCGTGGCTGGCCATGCCGTCGGGCATGCCGTAGAGCGGGTTCTCCCGCCGTTCGCCCATGATATCGGCGATCGCGGTCTCTGCCTCATCGACCTGCTTCGCGGGGTCTGACGCTTTCGGTCTCGGGATCGGGACGATCCAATGGAGATCTGGATGTGCCAGGTTCAGCACCTTCCGGCAGGGACTGCATCTCCCGCATGGTTCGATGCCATCAGACCCCTGACAGAGAAGACGCTGGGCTGCCCAAAGGGCGAGTCGCTGCTTCCCGACACCATTGGGCCCGGTCAAAAGGAAAACCTGGGGAAGGCGATCGTTAGCGATTGCCGTCCCGAGCTGATCCCTTAACTCGAGGTGCCCTACCAGGGGGTAAATCATGGGGCGCAAGGTAATGAATTTGCTCCTAAATTGGAACCGGCAATTGTTTCCTAAGGAGATGCAACAAAAGGACTTAGGAGTGATGGAGATCACACTTGTTCTCAATAAATGGGGAAAACTTGACTCCTGAGTGTTCGCTCAGTCCAAGGTTCTGCTGAGCAAACACTCATATTCTCATCATAAGCACCATTTGGTGCAAGCGTTTACGGATGGCCATCCACATTTCGGCCAGTGTACGGCACTCTGTCCCAATCATGGGACTCATTCTCACTCATGCGGGGTTGATAATCGAGGTTGACCGGGCTCGCCGGGTGGTCTAAACTTGGGGGCTTTTTCCCGAGTAGCTCAGTTGGTAGAGCAGGTGACTGTTAATCACCGGGTCGCAGGTTCGAGTCCTGCCTCGGGAGTGCGGGCTGGGGCGGTCAGGGTGTTTGTCGCACCTTGGGTAAGCATTTACGCCAACCTCAGCCCCTGATGGGGCGGTTCGGGTTCGCCCAGGACCGCACGCATCGCGGCCCCATCTTCTTCCAGCCACCGCCTGGCAACTACGTTCCGAGGGTGATCCGGGCATCGATTCCACGTGAAACGGGAGAAGGAATGGCCCCCCATCATGTATCCGTAGTAACAACCTCCACTCTGGAGGGCTGGTCCATAGAGGGTTATCGTGGATTTGTTGCCGCGCACGTCGTAACGGGGACCGGGTTGTTTTCAGACCTGGCCGCCGGGTTTTCTGACATCTTCGGTGGAAGATCGGGTGCCTATCAGAAGCAACTTGCATCGATCAAATCTGAGGTTATTAACCTCTTACGCGAACAAGCGATCCGAGCGGGGGCAAATTGGGTGATCGGGGCCAGGGTTGATTTCGATGAAATCTCGGGTAAGGGTGTGCAGATGTTCATGGTGTCCGCCCAAGGGACAGCCGTAAGGGCACGCCCGCTGGACCAACAGTCAAGCGATACGGGCCGCAAGCGACGTCTCTCACCTGACGAGATAAAAAGTGGAATCGAGCGGTCGGCCCTCGTGCTGACAGCTACAGAACAGAAGCTCAAGTTTGACGATAGGGCGTGGAACTCCTTAGCGCGACACCAAGTTGTCGAAGCGACTCGGGCGGTTGTCGGTCAGTACGCCGCATCGAAGGGCAATGACATGGCGACGGTGGCCCTCGTCAAGGAGAAGGTTAACCGCTTCGTGGTGTCGCTTCCAACCGACGAGGCATCTACAGAGCTTCACCGAATCATTGATGATGCACCCAACCTGTCCGTAGAGGCCACAGAACTCATCGTTACGCACAACCTAGTCGATTTGGCCTGGGTAAAGGACCGGATACACAGCGAGGACGTACGACTCCGGCGTGCGGCCCTCCAACTGATTGGGGGTGATCCACCGCTCTATGATGAGTCAAGCCTGGGCTTGGTCACAGATATACTTGCTGCCTTGCCGACAGCCTTCCCTGAGCGAGTTGAGACCCGAGCAAGAAAGAAGTTGTTCGGTAGGGAGGGGACAGTGTGGGTGTGCCGATACGGTCACGAGACCGACATAGAGACCCTGCGGTGCACTGTGTGCGGGTACGACAAGCGCGGCCTCAAGGTGGGCGATCTGTTCCCAGAGAGAGCGATAAGTCTCCTTCGTTGTCGCCAGGCTGTGTTAGCTGAACGCTTCTGAGGTTCGCGGGTACGCTGGTGAGAAGAGGATCAATTCCACGTGAAACGGAGGGGTGAAGAGTGGGTGTGACCACTTGCCGGGATTGTAAGAAGGAGGTGAGCACTGCTGCGGAGAAATGCCCCCACTGCGGAGCGGCCAAGCCAGCGAGGTCCAAGAAACCCATGTCGTCTGGAATGGGGTGCCTGATCTTCATGGGGCTGTTTGCGGTTCTCTTTGTGATGATGATAAGAGGGTCCCGCGAGAAGGCAGGGTCGCCCAACTTGCGACCTAGTACAACTACAACGGGCAGCCCGACATCGGAAGCAGCGACAGCCATTACCTTAGTCCGCCGAGCAGTACGAACCGGCATCGGCATTGACCCTTTGAGGATTGGTCGGCTCCAGGACGGTTACGCGATACTCACCGACGGCGACGCCGCCTTCTGGCTCTCGAACGGGACAGTCTACGCTGCCAACGGGACAGCCAAGACCTGGGCGCCCGGCACCGAGTGGGCCCCTGCGGGGGTAGACTTCTCAGCAGTTCAGTCGGCAACGAAGTGACCGCCAAACTGTGAAACGGAGGGGTGATGGCGAAGGCACCCCCGCAGTGGTCGCCGGGGAGGCGGATGGGCGAGGGTCCCGAAACTGTCGCACCCTCTGTCGCACCTTCGCGTTGCGCGTACCTGCGTCTCGTCGCTGTTTGTTTGGGGGTTTGGTGACGTAGGGATGCGGTTTTGACGCAGGATACCCCCCTACTATAGGTGACTGTTAATCACCGGGTCGGGGGTTCGAGTCCCTCCTCGGGAGTGCGGGCTGGGGCGGTTTCCCACATGGGGGAGCCGCCCCGGTTCCGTTCCCTGTGGCACACCTGTAGCACCACGTTCCTGCCAACCCAACCGGAAGCTGGCAGGTTCGGGCTTCCCGAGGGCCCGCACTCAGGTGCTCCCACTCATCGCTCACGCTCTCTTGGGTTGAATCGGCCCACCAGTCAGATGCACTGGTTACCGGCCGCTCGCTTGGCGCCCCGCTCCCTCCCGCCTTCCGATAGCGGGCGTTCCCACGAGATTGAGCCGAGTCCCCCCATCCGTACCGGCAGTCCGCCCGGCCGGCCTCATGCGAACAGCGCCCAAAGGATGACGATGGAACCTACCGTGAGGGCAACCACGCTGAGGGTGAAGACCAACGAGCCCAACCAGGGTTCCTTGCGCTCATTGGTGACGATGTCGTCGAACAGGTCCTCAGGATCTTGCATCGGCCAACTTCTCCGCCTTGAGCGACGCCCGGTCGTTGAGGTAGATCAGGTCAGGGTAGCACTGACCACCGATCACGGGCCGGGCGTCTTCTTCCTCACTTGCCGGAGTCGGGGAAACGGGTACCTTTTCCAACTCATTGGTAGTCATAGTGTTACCGTCGATTTCATATCCGATACCGTGTACTTGAAAACAGTTATACGGCCAACCTACTATCTGTTTTCGTGTAAGTCAATAGGGGGAATCATTGGCAGCTTTTCAGCGTGCCGAAGACATTGCCGAACGTATCAGGGGTCTTCGAAAGGCCCTTGGTCAGAGCCAGACGGACTTCGGATCGCATGCTGGAGTGGCGTATCAGGCGGTTGGGGAGTGGGAGTCTGGTAAATCTCGGCCAACCCGGGGGACCCTCCGAACCCTTGCCAAGAATCTTGGGATACCGATAAACGCTTTCGCTGAAGGTGGCCCGATGCCTTCCGATTTTGTGGACGGCTCCCATGGAGGCATAGCGGCCAGCTCGGTGAGGGAAGAAGAGGCACCTGCTTACGGGGGAAGGCCCCTCGACCATCTCAGAGCGCGTGCCCAGCGAGTCGCGCTGGTGCCGCTCCCGGAGGTCGAGGATATGATAGATCAGGCCGAAACAGCTATGGTTCGGACGGTAGAACGTGCAGTTGAGGAGGCAAGGCGGGAGGCTCGTCGGGTATTGCGGAAGGAGTTGGAAGAACAGGAAGCCGGACGTCGTCACCGACCGCGGGGGCGAGTCTCAGGGGACGAGTAGCGACCCCTGAGCTGCAGGCCCAATTCCGGAATATCTCGACGCACCAAAAGACCAAGACGGTTGCCTTGCGGGTGGCCCCTCTGGCTCAATCACCGGGGTGGTCCTCCTGTACAACCTGATCCAGGTACCCCTCACGCGGTGGATGGTAGCGCTTCGGGAGGCCGAAGATGAGAGCGACATCTCGCCCGCACTCAATATACCCCAAACAGAATGGCCTTGGCCCACTAATTGCGCACAAAAGCTGCAGCAGATCTGTTGACGTATCTGTGTACATGGTGGTATCCTATTGTGCGTCCACCCCAAGGGAGAGCCCATAGCTATGCCAGCAACCCGCCTCAGCGAGAGAGACCATGCGCGCGTCCGTCGCCTCGCCGAACAAACCGGGACCAGTCAGCGAGACGTCTTGAGTCGCGCGATCGACATCTTTGAGCGAGAACACTTCTTTGCTCTGATGGATTCCGGCTATGCCAGTCTTCACGACGACAGTCGCGCGTTGAGCCAAGAGATGGAGGAGCGAGCGGCCTGGGATGCGACTCTCGCAGACACGGGAGCGGACGAGTAGTTGCCCATCCTCCTCCCGTTTCGTGGTCAAATCTGGTTAGCAGATTTGAATCCTCACCGGGGGCACGAGCAGGCAGGCACGCGCCCGTGCCTTGCCGTCTCCGCTAACAAATTCAACCACAGCCGGGCGGAACTTGTCTGGGTTGTCCCCATCACGACAAACGACATCCGGCTCCCCTCCCGGGTGAAGATCTCGCCGACGGAAGGGAACGGTCTCACCGAAGACAGTTTCATTATCTGTGAGCAAGTCCGCTGCATCTCCCGCGTACGCCTCGTCAGGTCGCTGGGCCACGTCGACGAGGAGACGATGACGGCGGTCGCAGAGCGGATTAGGCTTATTCTGGACCTCTGAGGGTGACGCGCTGTCCCCTAACAGCCACACCCTCCACCCACCCCCAGATGATGTCAATTCCGCGCGTGGGGGACGCGGGCTGGAACTTCCTGGCCGCGAGTGGACTTGGGGAGGCGGATCGTCACGCTTTTCTCATGCGCGAGTGCGCCGACGACCGAGCCCTCCTGAACGAGGTGAAGGCACTCCTCGCCGAAGAGGAAGCCGGAACGTCGATTCTCGACCAGGGCGTCCCCGGTGTCGCTAGCCAGCTCATGTCGGACACGGGACTGGTTGCCCTTCCAGCGGAGGGATTCGCTCCGTACACCGTGACCGCCCGGATCGGTGAAGGTGGGATGGGGGTGGTCTATCTGGCCGAGCGCGCTGATGTCGGCCACACTGTCGCCATTAAGGTATTGCGTGACGGGGCCATCTCACCCGCTCGTCGCGAACGGTTCGCCAGCGAGCAGCGCACCCTCGCCCAGTTAAACCACGGCTCGATTGCTCACCTGTATGACGCCGATATGCTTGCCGACGGCACACCGTGGTTCGCGATGGAATACGTCGAGGGGCTTCCGCTCACTGAGTACTGCCGAGCCCATGAGACGTCATTGGAAGGACGGTTGCTCTTGCTCCGCGCGGTGTGCGAGGCAGTCCAACATGCCCACCGTCACCTTGTCGTCCATCGCGATCTGAAGCCGTCGAATGTGTTGGTCCGTGGGGATGGGGTGGTGAAGCTTCTCGACTTCGGCATTGCCAAGCAGCTCGAGAGCCTGGAGACTCCGGTGGAGCAAACCAAGACGGGTCTCCGCCTCATGACGCCGGCGTATGCCGCCCCGGAGCAACTCCGAGGGGGGCAAATCGGGATTCACACCGACGTGTACGCCCTTGGCGTCATCCTGTACGAGTTTCTCGCGGGTCGTCTTCCGTTTGATTTGACTGGGTGTTCACCGGCCGAAGCCGAGCGCCTCATCACCGAACAGACCCCGGAGCGCCCCTCCGTTGCCGGCGCACGAGAGGATTCCTTTGCGCGCGGGGCCAGCTGGGCGGATCTGGATGTGCTCTGCCTCACGGCGATGCACCAGGATCCGATGCGGAGGTACCGCACGGTGGATGCTTTGATTCGTGATATCGACCATTTTCTTGCCCGCGAACCGTTGGAAGCCCGAGCCGATACCTTCCGGTACCGGGCCGGCAAATTCCTTCGTCGGAACCGAAACGCGGTGGTGGCGGCGAGCAGTGCGTTTGTGCTCGTTGTCGCGTTAGTGACGTTTTGCACGGTGCGCCTCAAGGGTGCGCGGAATACGGCGTTTGCCGAATCCGCACGCACCGAGCGGATTCAACGCTTCATGACGAATCTCTTCGAGGGAGGTGACCAACAGGTCGGACCGTCGGATAGTCTGCGGGTCATCACGTTGCTCGATCGAGGCGTACAGGAAGCCCATGCCCTCGACGCGGAGCCGACGGTGCAGGCCGAACTCTACCTAACCTTGGGCGGCATCTTCCAAAAACTTGGCCAGCTGGATCGAGCGGACACCCTCTTCCAGTTGGCGCTCGATCAGCGTCGTACGCTATACGGCGATGATCATCCCGAGGTCGCGGAGAGCGAGCTTGCGCTGGGTGGATTGTTGACGACCCGCGCACGATTCGAGGACGCGAACCGCCTGATTCGAGACGGACTCGCCCGACTCCAACGCCACCGGCCCGCGGATCATCCCTCGGTCACCCGGGGGCTCGTGGCACTTGGTACACTGCTTGAGGCGCAGGGTGAATACACCGAAGCCATCGCCGCTCTTGAGCAGGCACGACAGCGCCAAGAACGATCCGCCACCGGTCCCAATGCTGACTTGACGACCACCCTGACCGAACTCGGTAACACCCACTTCTACGCCGGCAACTACACGACCGCGGATACGCTCTTTCGCCGCACTCTTTCCATGGATCGCCAGCTCTATGGGGAGCGGCACCCGCTCGTGGCGAACGACCTGATCAACCTCGGGGCCGTCCTTCACGATCAGGGGAAGTACAGCGAATCGGAGCCTTTTTACCGTGAGGCTCTCGCTCTTAACGAGGGGTTCTACGGCGGGGAACATCCCAAGGTCGCCGAAAACCTCACCATGCTGGGGCGGTCCCTGGTCTTCCAGCGCCGTCTCGACGAGGCTGACAGCGTGTTGCGGCGTTCAGCCGGTATTCTTGAGCGAGTGTATGGCGAGACTCATCCGCTCCTGGCGTCCGCGCTCAATGAGATCGGGAACACGGCCATCCTCCAGGACCGGCTGGATGAGGCGCAGCGGGTGTTCGAGCGGGTCGCCAAGATTTACCGGACGATCCACTCGGGCGACCACTTCGCGGTGGGGATTGCAGTGTCCAATTTGGCAAGTGTGCAATACAACAGTCAGCGATACCAGGCTGCCGAAGGCGGATTTCGGGAAGCGATTCGGGTCTTTCGCGTCACACAGGGTGAGGATCATATCAATACCGGCATCGCCCGGATCAAGCTCGGCCGGGTGTTGCTTCGGGAACGTCGTTGGGCTGAGGCGGCCGACGAGTCGTTGGCGGGCTATCACATCCTCTCTCCCCAAATGGACTCAACGGTAAGTTGGTTGGTCAGCGCCCGGCGGGACCTGGTCGCAGCCTACGATTCACTCGGGCAATCAGAACGCGGAGAGACCTTCCGGCAGGAGCTCGCGCGGATAGATCGAGACGCCGGAAATGAGAGTCCGTGACGGGTTCTGTACGTTCTCCTCGCAATGCGAGAGGAAGGACCACTCTCCTCGCGAGGAATGCACGATGCATCTTCCCATGTTTCTTGGCTCGCTTGTAGGCTCGATCGGGTACGCCCTTCTTGGGACCCCAGTGGTTGCGCAGGCACCGGTTACCCTCAGTGCCGTACTTACCACGTTCCTGGCCGACTCCGGTGTCCGAGTCCGGGGGCTGGCATGGACGACTGGGGACAGGATGCCGATCAGGTGGTCTCCTGGTACCCCAAACTCCGACGGGGGAATGGCAGCGGAAACAAGGCATGACCCTGAACCGGACCGGCAACGTCCAGATAGTATGGGGGAGGATTCGTTAGCGGCCGATGTGGTTGCGCTGGGGACGGAGGGAGGGATTCAACAACTCCAGGTCTGGGTGCGCGGTCTCGATTCCCAGCGCCGTCACACGATTCTCGAGGAGATCCGGCGGGCTGGGATCGCATTGCAACCGCTCAGGTGCGCAATGGAAACCGAGGGTGAAAGCTTTGGGAACGTGGTCTACGTGGCCAAGGCTCCAGGGAAAACCGCGTCTGGTTTGCATCTTTCCTGGAACTGTGCCCACGATGGTTGCGCCATCGGCGCGTCAATCCTCTACCGCCGCCGGGACGTGAGCCAAGTGGAGTGTGCGACCCCAGGCTAATGAGACCCGGTCGCCGTGGGCTCACGCTGGTGGCGTGCCTCAGATGTGGTTGGGCCGGCCTCTCATGGAATCCGTTGGTTGATTTTTTTCGCGATGCGATTGATGTGGGAGATGGATTGCTGATCGAGTAGTGCAGTTGCCCATGCCTGAGCCTCATTCCAACCCTTTTGTGCCGAGAGGAGGACGCGCTCTCCCTTTGTGGTAAGGGAGAGTGGGAATGCCCGCTTGTCATCCCCACGAGTCTTGGTAATCCACCCGTGCTCGACCAGGCGAGCGACATTCCGGCTTACGGTCGACTGCTCCATCATGAGATAGGGTTCCAGGTCGGCTTGGCGCGTAGGACCAAGAACGGAAAGGAGCGAGAGCATGGTCAACTGATTGGCAGTGAGACCATACGCACGCAGGACGTTGTCATAGTGAGCTGTAACCACCCGGCTGATCTGGCGGAGCCGTCCAGCGACACAGTGCTGGAGCATGGTCAATCCAGCCTTGGCGGTTTGATCAGTCATGGAGGCTTTGTGTCCGAGTCAGAGTGGGCGGACGCTCAGTCCTTTGCATGCACATCAATCTAATTGGTTGGGTCGGCATCGTTGTAGGCTTCTCAGTTGGCATTCCAGAGTCGGTCGGGTAAGTTCGGTGGTCGCTCCTGGTCGTATGGTGCGCCGCTCTCAGTGGGGGCGGCCTTTTCGTGCCAAGCCCCCCTAGTCTCAGGTAACATCTTGCAAGGGAAAGAGTTGTGAAGGCGAGTGATATTCGGAAAGGTAGTGTGGTGGTCTATAACGGCCAGCCATGTCGAGTGATGGACTTTACTCATCGTACTCCTGGAAACCTCCGGGCGTTCGTCCAGGTGCGGATGAGGAACCTGATTTCAGGGAACACATTCGATCAGCGATTCAGTGCCACGGAAAATGTGGAGACGGCGCGGATGGATACCAAAGAACTCCAGGTGCTTTATAAGGACGCGCAGGGCGTGCACGTGATGGATGGAACGACCTATGAGCAGTTCACGCTGGATGACGAGGCGGTAGGAGACCAGAAAGCGTGGTTGGGCGATGGGATGACCTTTCTGGTTGAGTGGTTGGACGGCCGCCCGATTGCGATTCAGCTTCCGTCGGTCGTCGAACTCGAAGTGACCGAGACGACACCGGTCATGAAGACCGCCACCAAGACCGCCAGCACCAAGCCAGCGGTGTTGAGCAACGGCGTGACCGTGCAGGTTCCAGAGTTCGTTGGCCCTGGGGAGCGGATTTGGGTCAATCCCTCTACCGGAGCGTATCAGGAACGCGCGAAATAGCGAGGCTCTCCGACGCCTGATCCGAGCGGCTACTCCGCGTGCTCAAGGATTC
>JAJCZW010000198.1 GCA_029262155.1 Gemmatimonadota bacterium | reverse complement strand
ACCGTCCTGCTGCAAGACGGTGCAGTGGAACAGAGCGGTCCATCAGAAGAACTCTATGCCCATCCCGCCTCTCCCTTTGTGGCCAGCTTCGTCGGCCGTGGCTCCTTCGTTCCGGCCGTCTGCGCACCGGGGGGGACGCCTGGGACGGTCACAGTGCGGATTGGCGACGGGATGTGGACCGTGCCAGACACCGGTCAGCCGAAAGGCCCGGTGCGCCTGTTCGTCCGGCCTGAGGCGCTTCGCGTGGTGTCCCCCGAAGGGCGTGCAGTCGGTGGGGAGGTCGTTGAGCGTCGTTTCACCGGGCCGGTAGCGTTTCTCCAGATCCGGCTTCCGAGCGACACAGTGGTCGAGGTTGCAGCCGATCCTGGCGGACCTGGGGTCGGCGATCACGTCGGCCTTGAGCCAAACGGTGCCGGACTGCATTTCTTTGGGCCAAATGACTAAGCATCGCCGTCGACCGATCGAGTTCGCCGGCTGGTTCCTTCTGGCAACCCTCCTGTGGTTGGTCGTTTATCCAATCGTCTTGGTCTTGCTGGAGGGACTCAGAGATTCGGGTGGCTGGTCCGCCCGGGCCCTCGCCCAGTTTTGGGATGAACCGACCGAGTGGCGTGCCCTCTGGTCCAGCCTGTGGCTCGCGGTGGCCAGCGTCGCTGCGGCGGCTGTGATCGGCGTGCCACTCGCGTTTTTGGTTACTCGAGTCCGGTTCCCTGGTCGCCGTCTGGTGGGTGCCCTGCTCGCCCTCCCGGCGGTGCTGCCTCCCCTCGTTGGGGTTGTCGCGTTTCTCTTCCTGTATGGAGAGAGCGGGTTTGTCGCCCGCTTGGTGCGCATGGTGTTCGGTCTCACCGATGCACCGTGGCGGCTCGAAGGGGCAGGGGCCGTACTGATCGTCCATGCCTATTCGATGTACGTGTACTTTTACCTGTTTACCCGTGCAGCACTTCACTCGGTGGATGCGAGCTATTTGGAGGCGGCCCAAAGTCTGGGGGCGGGCACTTGGCGGTCGTGGTGGCGAGTCCAACTGCCGCTCTTGCGTCCTGCCTTGTTTGGAGCGGCCCTCCTGACCTTCATGACCTCCCTGGCATCGTTCAGCGCCCCTTACATCTTTGGGGGAGGGTTCAAGGTCATGACGACGCAGATCGTGACGACCCGCCTCAATGGCGATCATCGGTTAGCGATGGTCGAGACCATGGCCCTGACGGCGATGGCCCTCCTGGCCCTCGTCGTTTTCCGCCGGCTGGATCGGAACACACCGGTGCGTGGGGGTGGAAAAGGAGTTCCCCCAGCTCCTAAGCCACTTCGGAGCCGCAGCCTCCAAATTCTTCTCCCCCTTGGAACCGCCGCGATCACGGTATTACTCCTCCTTCCGCACGCCACGCTGCTGCTCATCTCGTTTGTCCCGCGTGGTACTTGGACTACCCAGGCACTCCCTCCGGCGTATACGACCGCCAACTATGCCTCACTCCTGGCCGACCCCGAACGGCTCCGGCCACTGCTTACCAGTTTCTGGATGGCCTCGCTTGCCACGATAGGGGCCGTCGCGCTGGCACTTGCCGTGGGGGCGTTGGCGGTTCGAAATCGAGTGAGAGTAGGCGGAGCCCTCGCGAGTGTCCTCGCTCTTCCCTGGGCGGTTCCAGGGACCGTCTTCGCTATTGCTCTGGCGACGGCGTTCAGCGTCGATGCACCCGCAGCTGGACGGTTTGTGTTGGTTGGGACAATGTGGATTCTCCCGCTCGCCTACTTGGTTCGAAGTCTCCCCATCACCGGTCGATCCTTACTCGCGGGATTCCGCCAACTCGACGCCTCACTTTCGGAAGCCTCGGCCAGCCTGGGGGCAGGGACCTTGCGGACCTGGTGGAGAGTGCTTCTCCCACAACTGCGGCCCGCCCTTGCGGCAGGGGCTGCGCTCGCCTTCGTCACGGCCTTGGGAGACTTTGTGACCTCGATCATTCTGTACACCTTTGAGACGAGGCCGATCTCGATGGAGATCCTCGGAAGCTTGCGGCAATCTGACGTTGGGGTGGCTGCAGCCTATGGGGTCGTCCTGATGACTGTGAGTGCCGCGGTGTTCTTCTTGGCGGGTAGTGGACGACAGGTGGGTGGATGACTCCTGGCTTCGCAGGGAATACGAACCGAGAGCAGTTGAAGCGCCTCACCGTCCTCATGACCATCACCTCGGTCGATATGATCGGGTTCGCGATAGTGCTCCCACTCTTGCCCTATTACGCACTGCATCTGAACGCGACACCCGAGCAGATCGGGTTCATCATCGCATCGTTTTCCGTTGCGCAATTGATCTTCGCCCCGGTGTGGGGTCGGGTGTCTGATCGGTACGGTCGACGGCCCGCGCTCATCATCGGACTCACCGCTGCTACGATCGCCTATGTCGTCTTCGGCTTTGCCAACTCGATCTGGCTTCTCTTACTGTCTCGGTTGATCCAAGGAGCTGGGGGAGGAACCACCGGAGTGGCTCAGGCGTACGTGGCTGATAGCATCGCGCCCGTCGATCGGGCCAAGGCCCTTGGCTGGCTCTCGGCCTCCACCTCCCTGGGCGTGATGCTTGGGCCGGTCATCGGTTCGTTTGCGGCCCATTGGGGACAGGCGGCACCCGGATTGGTTGCGGCTGGTCTCAACTTGGTGAATGTGTGGTTTGCGTGGCGCTGGCTCCCGGAGTCCACCACAGAGCGAAACATGAGTCGGGATCGTCGTCCCATTTGGCACGCGGCATGGACCGTTATTGCGCGCCGCCGGGACCGGATTCCTCGGCTGATCTGGATCTATGCCGCGGGGATGCTCGGTTTTTCAGCCATGACGTCGATTCTCTCGCTCTACCTTGGAGCCGAGTTTGGGATTACGGAGAAGACCATTGGGTACTTCTTTCTCTACGTCGGCGCCCTTTCTTTCATCATGCGATCTCTCGTACTGGGCCCGGTTGTCCGCCGCATCGGCGAAATTGGCGCAATGCGCGCTGGGACGCTCCTCTTGACGCTCGGTCTGGTGCTCTATCCTGTCGCCCATACGCTGTGGGTCCTCGCGGCCATCATCCCCCTCGTCCCGATCGGGACGGCTCTCCTGTTCCCATCGACCACGGCGCTCATGTCCCATGCGTCTGATAGGCGTGAGCTGGGTACTACCATGGGTGTGGCTCAAACCTTTGCGGGACTCTCCCGCGTGGTCGCTCCCCTCATGGCAACCTCTGCTTTCCAGCGGTTTGGATCGGCAATGCCCTTCTACGTCGCGGGTCTGATCGTGGCGTTTGTGGGGGTGCTTGCCTTTCGCATCGCTCCCACCACTACCCAACCGGTGGCCGATAGCGTATGACCGAACTGCTTTTGCCCCTGCCAGACTCTGCCAGCGCGTTTCGCGACATTGAGTGGCCCGAGGTCGCCACTTGGTACGATCGGCTCGATCAGTTGCCCACAACCGATCCAAGTGCCTGGTTCCACACTTGGTCTCGTTTCGAATCTCTACTGCACGAGGCTGCATCGCGTGCTATGATCGCCTATACCTGTGCGACAGACGACACCAAAGCCGCCAAGGCTCATCGACGATTCTCAACCGAGATTGGGCCGCAAGCGGTCGAACGCGCGACGGCCCTCGCTCGGCGCGCCGTGACCGTGGGGCTGGACTACCCCGATATGGTGTTTCCGTTGCGTCGCTTCCAAGCTGCGATCGATGTGTTCCGAGAGGCGAACGTGCCCCTCGTCAGTGAGGTTGAGTCGTTGTCGACCGAATACCAAAGGGTGACGGGCGGAATGATGGCGACCTGGGAAGGCAAGCCTATCCCACTGCCTCAGCTCGGCCCGTTTCTGGTGGACACCGATCGCCGTGTTCGGGAACGGGCCTGGCACGCGGGTGTCGCGCCGTATCTGGATGCCCGGGATTCGCTGAACGATCTGTTTGACCAGATGCGAACGCGCCGCCAGGCCATGGCGGCAAATGCCGACTTCGCGTCGTATCGGGACATGGTGTTCCGGGCGAAAGCCCGGTTCGACTACAGCCCGGAGGATTGTCTCCAGTTCCACCGTGCCGTGGCCCAGGCGGTCGTCCCGGTTCTTCGTCGTCTCCGCAGGATTCGTCGCGAGCGACTCGGTGTGAGCCAGCTGCGACCGTGGGATCTCAGCGTGAATCCCTATCGTGAGAATCCCCTACGACCCTACACCGACCCCAAAGACTTGGCACGCGTTGCAGGCCGAATCTTCGCCCGGCTTGATCCGCACCTGGGACGACAGTTCGCGATCATGCAGCAGGAAAAGCTGCTGGATCTCGAGAGTCGAAAAGGGAAGGCTCCGGGTGGGTACTGCGACACCCTACCGATTGTCGGTCGGCCGTTCATCTTCATGAACGCTGCTGGAATCATGGCGGACGTCATGACCCTCCTCCATGAATCGGGACATGCCTTCCACGCGTTTGCCGCCGCCTCCCTTCCCCTTGTCTGGCAGCGACAGCCAGGGGCGGAGGCCGCGGAACTTGCCTCTATGGGGATGGAACTTCTGGCCGGCCAGCACCTCGGCCCACCCGTTGGATATCTTTCGGAGGCGGATGCAGCGGTCGCGATGCTGGACTATGTCGAAGACGCGGTCCACGTACTCGCCCATATTGCTGCGGTCGATGCGTTCCAGCATTGGGTCTATACCGACCCTCTCGGTGCAGAACCGGATGCCCGTGATGAACAGTGGCGAACGATTCGAGCCCAGTTCGATCCCGATGTCGATTGGAGTGGGTTGGAGGATGTGCAGGCAACTCGCTGGCACCGCCAACTCCACATCTTCATCTACCCGTTTTACTACATCGAATACGGCTTTGCCCAGTTGGGTGCGTTTCAATTGTGGCGAAACAGCATCCACGATCCCCAGCAAACCCTGACACAGTATCGGACCTTCCTTGGTCTGGGTGCCCGTCGATCCCTTCCGGAACTCTATTGTGCGGCAGGGGTTCGATTCGCGTTCGATGGTGAAACGATCTCAGGCATCATGGCCTTCGTGGAGCACCAAACCACAACCTGGCGCGCCCAGATCGGAACCCTGTGAGCTTGCCCCGAATGGTGGACCCCGCGAGATTGTAAGCCGTTGGACGACTCATACCTCACTGGAGGAGTGGATGGCGAAGGAAGAGGGAATCGAGATGGAAGGTGTGGTTCAGGAGGTCCTCCCGGACCGGAACTACCGCGTGCTACTTGACAACGGACACACCATCCTCGCCTACGCTGCAGGAAAGATGAGCAAGTTCAAGATCCGAGTGCTGGAAGGTGATCGAGTAAGCGTGGTCCTGTCCCCGTATGACCTCACTCGGGGCCGGGTTATCTATAGACACAAATAGCTGAGCCGCGTGTTGTGACTGCGCTGCTATCGTACAATAGATAGCGAAGGGGCCGCCTTTTGGGCGGCCCCTTCGCGTATCATGCTACGTGCCGTGATTCAACTTTCCGCGCGAGTTACGTTTTCGGCAGCCGGGCCCTTGGCGCCCTGCACAAGGTCAAACTCGACTTTGTCACCTTCGGCAAGGCTCCGAAAGCCCTCCATCCGGATCGCGGAATGATGGACGAAGCAGTCCTTCTCCCCATTGTCAGGGGTGATGAAGCCAAACCCTTTCGAGTCGTTGAACCACTTCACGGTGCCGACCATACGTGCCATTACCAGACTCCTGTTGGGTGCCTCTGTCGCGCCGCGCATGGCGACGTGACGGGTGTGAGTGCAGGCCTGTCCTGCACCCATCATTCACTCCGAAAGACCCGCAAGGGTCTCACGCCACTGACTCAGTGGAGCGTAATCGTTCTGATGTTGCCTAGTATAAGCGACAAATATCGTGTCGCGGACACCTTTGTCAAGACCCGATGTTGCACACCTATCGTGCCAGCCAGGGGATTCGACGTGAGGGAAGATCGGACTCCGAAGGCGATGCTTGCGCGGCATAGGTGAGTGCGCTCAAGAGTTCGTTGGCCGACGCCTGTCGTGCGTCGGGGTCGGAGGAGAGGGCTCGGCGAAGCACCCGCTCAACTGCCTCGGGGACGTCTGAACGCTTGGCATGGAGTTCCGGAATACGATCGGTGGATTGCATCGCGAGAATCTCCTCGGGTGTGCGCCCTGTGAAGGGTGGTGTCCCAAGGAGAGCGAAGTACGCTACCGCAGCAAGACTGTACAAGTCGGTTCGCGGATCCACCCGTTCGCCAAGGAGTTGCTCTGGGCTTGCGAATTGAGGTGTGCCGCTTTGGCTTGTTGCTCCCTCCGCGCGTCCCGGGGCTCGTAAGGCCAGGGCAAGCCCAAAGTCAGTGATACGAACACTCCCATCGGGCTCAAGGAGAAGGTTTTCGGGCTTCAAATCGCGATGGACCAAGCCAGCCGCGTGGGCATGGGCAATCGCAGAGAGTCCTTCGCGGAGAATGCGCAGGACTTCCTCAACGGAGAGCGGTCCGGACTGGTCGACCAGGCGGGCAAGACTCGGTCCCGGAACCAACTCCATGGTATACCAAATAAGCCCCCCCCGCCCACCGATATCGTAGATGTTGACAATGTTCGGATGGTGCAGACGGGCGGCGAGTTGGGCCTCGCGCCGAAAGCGTTCGACAACGCTGGGATCTTGTGTGAGGGTCGGATTCAATACCTTCATGGCAACATCACGTTCCAAGTGAAGGTCTCGGACCTGATAAACCTGACCGAACGCCCCCGCCCCAAGTTTCCGGAGCAGTTCGTAATCGTCCCCGAGGGCTCGCCGAAGACGTTGTTCCCAGAGGGCCTGAGGTTCGCTCCCGGTCGACGGGATGCTCGTCACCAGGAGGTCAGGGACTTCGAATGTCCCCGCATCGGTCGTGAGAGCTTCCAACATCTCACTGGCGCTTAGATAGCGTTCCGCCGGGTCGGGGTGGAGTGCGCGCGCACAGAGCCGGTCAAAGATCTCTGGGCTCGCCGCCCGCAGAGACGAGGGCGCGGGGATCTCGTTGGTGGCACAAGGTGGAGCTT
>JAJCZW010000197.1 GCA_029262155.1 Gemmatimonadota bacterium | reverse complement strand
TGCGCCGGTTGGCAGGCAGATGCCTTCGGGGCGCTCGGGGGTTCGTTGCTGGAAGAAGGTGAGGAGTACTTATGTCAAACTAGTGACACACCGTTGCTGCGGGTAGCAATGTACAGCCGCTGATCTTGGTCCGCGAACTATCTTCTCCGAGGGGCACCCCCTCCAACTCCAGTAACCGCCGTTTTCGCCACAACCCACCGCCATACCCCGAAAGCGTCCCGTCCTTCCGGATCACCCGATGACACGGGATCACGATCGCGATCCGGTTCATCCCGTTGGCTCGACCCACCGCTCGCGACCCCCGACCCGCCCCGACCTCCTGCGCAATATCGATATAAGACGCGGTCGCACCGTACTCGATCTCGAGCAACGCCCGCCAGACCCGCTCCTGAAACGGTGTCCCACTGAGGGCGATCGGGAGGTCGAACTGGGTCCGTTTACCGGCAAAGTATTGGTTGAGCTGTCCTGCTGTCTCTTTCAGGATAGGGTTGATTCCCGGCAGAATCGGTTGTCCCAGTCGAGCCACTAACGTTTTCCCCTGGCCCATGAGGCCTCGTCGGTCGAGGAACTCCAAGAACCAGAGCTGTTCTTTGGTTGCGGCGGCGAGGAGTGGGCCGAGTGGGGTGGGGATGACAGTGGCCTTAGCGTAGGTGGTTTGTCGGGCTTGGCCGGGGGGGCTTCCAAACACTGCCTTGAAGGCATCGCGAAAGCCACTGTCCGACTCATACCCTGATGCGAACCCTGCGCTGGTAAGTCCCCGGCCCTCTTTGATCCGATCCATCGCGACTCCCAGCCGTTGGGCTCGTTGATAGGCGTGTACGGTCATCCCAAAGTGTTCCCGCCAATAGCGCCGGGCCCGAGTCGGACTGATCCCATCGTCCCGGAGGTCGGCATCGGTGACACGGGCCGCGCTGGGATTGGTGAGGCGGTCGAGCAGGTGTTCCACCCACGGTGGGTGAGCACCGGGAGCGCGTGTGGGGCGGCATCGTCGGCAAGGTCGGTAACCTGCGGCGATAGCGCATGCGGGAGTCGGGAAGTACTCGACATTCTCAGGGCGGGGCTTTCGCGCCGGGCAGATTGGCCGGCAAAAGATACCGGTGGTGCGGACCCCAACGACAAATACCCCATCGAAGGCTGGGTCTCGGTCGACCAGGGCGCGAAACATCGTTCCGGGAGTGGGGAGAGAGATCATAGACACAAGCTACTGATTGTTCCGGCCCGGGCTACCGAAAAATGGACAGAGAATTCGAAGTCGGGCGAGTTGTGCAGAGGGCTGGAGGTCAGTAGAATTCCCCCGGTTTCACTTGTTTCACACTGAGTCCGGGAGTGTTGATGTCGGGGAGTCTCATCGCGATCGTTTTTGCCGGACTGGGCGCCTTCCTCATTATTTCGGCCTTGGCTTTTGTGACCGTGTTGATTGGGGTGTTGGTGAACGCCATGGTGGTGCTGTTGTCGGGTCCGCTGATCGATCGGTTCGTCAAGGATAGCTAGCGCGTTACGCCGATTCAGCGGGCGACGACGGGTCGGGTTCCTCCTGGGCGGGGGTGGATGCCGCTCGAAGTGCCCCGTCATAGTTCACCTTGAGGGAACCGAGTGCCTCTCGAAGTCCCCGTACCTTCATCTGCATCCCACCTCCCCGACGGGCCAGCATGGCCATGACTCCGAATGTTTCGCCTAGCGCGCCCAAGCTGAGTCCGGATGCTTGGTTCTTCAACTGATCGAACTGCCGGGTCAACGCCCGGATCTGCGTCTCGTCCAGATGTAACACCGCCATCTCTTCGATCTTGCGGTGGAACCGATCGAACTGGGGCGGCAGCGCCTGGAGAAAAGCCAGTTGGGCCTGTTGCGATGAGGAGAGTTTCTTCGCCATGAGATGCAAGCTAATGTGGTTCCGAGTGGGATGCCGCTCCCTGATCGTCGGTGGATTGGGACTCTCGCTCGTCGGAGTGGTTCCCCTGACCAGCCAGCAGACGGTACCGGAGGCGACGCAGTTTGCGCGCACCTCGAGTCGAGACGAAGTGTCGAGTTTCCTCGATTCGCTGGTTCTCCGCGGAGCGCTCTTTCAGCGGGGTGTCCTGGCGACGAGTCCCGAAGGGCGGACCGTTCCCTACGCCATTGTAAGTCGCCCGCTGGTCACGACTCCGGCGGCGGCGCACCGAACCGGGAAGCCGATCATCTACCTGCAGGGCAACATTCATGGCGGCGAGGTCGAAGGGAAGGAAGCGCTGCAGATGCTGCTCCGCGACCTCACGTTAGGGTCGTTGCAGCCGCTGCTCGATAGTGTCGTCCTTCTTATCGCCCCGGTCTACAACCCCGACGGCAACAACGCTTTCGGACCGACCGCCCGAAATCGGCGACAACAGAATGGTCCCGACCTCATTGGTCTGCGTCCCAATGGGCAGGGTCTCGACCTCAATCGGGACTATGTGAAGCAGGAAGCTCCGGAAACCAGAGGTTCGGCGGCGTTGATCAATGCCTGGGATCCTGACGTCTTGGTCGATCTCCATACCACCGATGGGAGCTTTCACGGGTATATCCTGACCTATGCCCCCGGGCTCAACCCCAATAGCCCTCCCGCAAACGACTACACCCGGGATCTGTTTCTTCCTCGGGTCAGGGAGCGGATGCGGGCCCGCCACGGTCAGGAGATCTTCCCCTACGGGAACTTCCGAAATCAAGATCCCGACTCGCTTCACCTCGGTTGGGTGACGTACGACGCCCGTCCCCGGTTCGGGACCAATTGGATGGGGATGCGAGGACGGCTCTCCATCCTGAGCGAAGCCTACAGCCATGCCGATTTCGCCAGCCGCGTCGCGGGGACGTATGGCTTTGTGCTGGAGATCCTCCGCGAAGTGGTCGACCGGCAGGACGAGATTCGGGACGTCATCGCCGCGTCATCCACCTGGCGACCCGATTCGATTGTGCTGCAAGCGGTCCTCGCACCGCCGCATGATGAAGATGTGATCGCAGAGATCACCGAAGCGAGTGGAGACGGGAGTGGTGGGTTTGCTCGACGGAGGCGTACCGGGGTCTTCCGGACGGTCCGGATGCCGGTCTTCGACCGCTTCACCGCGGGCAGGAGGGCCGCACTCCCCGCCGGGTATCTCCTCCCCCCAGCCCTCTCACCGATTGCAGAGGCGCTCCGGCGGCAGGGTATCGAGGTGGCCCGGATCTCGGCGCCATGGACTGGCTCGGTCGAGGGATTCCTGGTCGACTCCCTGAACGGAGCCAGGTTCCCGTTTGAAGGACATCGGACGGTTACCGTGTGGGGCGGTTGGATCGCTCGGGTGGGAGAGGTGTCCGCAGGGTGGTTCTGGGTGCCCACGGCACAGCGATTGGGCGTCCTAGCAGCCTATCTGTTGGAGCCAGCATCTGAAGATGGGTTCGTCACGTGGAATATGCTGGATCGGTCCCTCCGACGAAATACTGAAGCCCCGATCCTCCGTCTGCGGAACGCACTCGTCGCACCGACTGTTCAACTTCCGTGAGGTTACGATGATCGAGGCCGGAGCCAAGGCGCCAGCGTTCAGCGCGATGGATGATGAGGGGAAGCCGGTGCGGCTCAAGGACTATTCGGGACAAATCGTGGTGCTCTACTTCTATCCCAAGGATGATACGAGTGGATGCACCACCCAAGCGTGTGGGTTGCGGGATGTGTGGGATGACTTACAGGCGGATGGCATCGTCGTGCTGGGTGTATCGCCCGACTCGGTCGCTTCCCACGAAAAGTTCAAGGCCAAGTACAATCTTCCGTTCTCCCTCGTCGCCGACCCCGACCATACCATCGCCGAGGCCTATGGTGTATGGGGTCAGAAATCGATGTATGGGCGTACGTATTTCGGGATTCACCGGACTACCTTTATCATCGATGGGCGTGGGGTGGTGCGATCGGTCTTCTTGAAGGTGAAACCGAAGGGACACGCCGCACAGGTCCTCGCCGCGGTGGCCGACCTCTAAATCGGCCGAGACGCGATACACCTTTCGAAGGAGTGCCGGATGGGTCGATGGTCTCACATACAATCGAGTTTCTTGCTGACGGTGTTGGCGGCGTGTGCCAGTACGCCCGGGACGCCGGCTTCCACCGTGATGCTCGACCCGGAGCCGGGCGAATCGCATCTGGCGAATATCCGCCAGCTGACCTTCGGGGGAAACAACGCCGAGGCCTATTTCTCCCGTTCGGGGACCGAACTGATCTTCCAGCGACAGGAAGAGGTCGGTCGCGGGTGCGATCAGCAGTACATCATGAATATCGACGGCAGCAACACCCGGCGGGTGTCCAACGGCGAGGGACGGACCACCTGCGGCTATTTCTACGACAACGACCAGCGCATTCTCTACAGCTCGACCTTTGCGCACGATCCGGCCTGTCCGGCGACCCCCGATCAGTCGCGCGGCTACGTCTGGCCCCTGGGTCATTTGGAGGTCTACACCTCGCGCCCCGACGGGTCGGATCTCCAGCAACTGACCGATAATGGCGCCTACAACGCCGAGTCAACGCTATCGCCCGATGGTACCCGGATACTGTTTACCAGTACGATGGATGGGGACATCGAGTTGTATACCATGGCCGTCGATGGGTCGAATGTGCGTCGACTCACCGATCGGGTCGGGTATGACGGGGGCGCGTTCTTCTCGCCCGACGGGAGGAGCATCGTCTGGCGGTCGGCCTATCCGGAGACTGCCGCCGATACCGCCGACTATATGGAACTTCTGACGAATCGGATGGTCCGACCGGCCCGGGTTGAGCTGTGGGTGGCCAACGCCGATGGGACCGACCCACGCCAGATCACCCATTTGGGAGGAGCCAACTTCGCGCCGTTCTTTCACCCAGACGGCCAGCGAATCATCTTCTCGTCCAACCACGAACAACCCCGGAGTGGCCGATTCGACCTCTATCTGGTCAATCTCGACGGGAGTGGTCTCGAGCGGGTCACCACGTACGAAGATTTCGATAGCTTCCCAATGTTCAACACCGATGGCACCAAACTGGTGTGGGCTTCAAACCGGAATCAGTCGTCTGAAGGGGAAACCAATATCTTCATTGCTGATTGGGTGGACTTGCCCTGAAACAGGAACTCCCCCCCCCGCGTAGAGGAAGCACTATGAAGGCACCTACAACTCGCCGCTCGGCACTGACCTGGATCTGGGAATGGACCAAGTCGATTTTGATCGCCTTGGTGGTATGGTTTTTTCTTCGGACCTTCTTGGTGGAGGCGTTCAAGATTCCATCCGGGAGCATGGAGAACACGCTCCTTATCGGGGATTTCCTCTTTGTGAATAAAGCCCTGTATGGGGCTGAAGTCCCTCTGATCCACAAGCGGCTTCCGGCCGTACGTGAACCTCGTCTGAACGATCTGGTCGTGTTCGATTCGGTGGAAGAGGATCTCAAAGTCGTCAAGCGGTTGATCGGTGCTCCTGGCGACACGTTGTCGATGGAACAGGGACAGCTGTTTCGGAATGGCGTCAAGGTGAATGAACCATGGGTGGTTCACGGCGATCTCACTGCCGGAGCCGACCCCGTCCAGCGGGCCCGGATGCGGCGGTGGCAGTCGGCCCACCTGGCCGGTGGTAGTCGGGCCGATTACAACCCTGACCTCCAGGATTGGGGACCGATAGTGGTTTCGGCTGATTCATTTTTCGTGATGGGTGACAACCGCGACAGCAGCTACGACAGTCGGTACTGGGGTTTCCTCCCCCGTCTGAATATCGTGGGTCGGCCCCTGATGGTGTACTTCAGCTACGAGAAGGAAAGCTGGCGTCCGCTCCCATTCTTTACCGCGATTCGGTGGACTCGATTCTTCGCCCTACCGCGTTGACGTAACGGATGGGGCAGGGTCGACTCCGGCGGCATCGGTCGGGGTCTGCCCTCCGCCCCGAGCCAAAACCAGCATCGCCAGTACACCTAGGCCGGCCGATGCGGCGAAAGCGATTGCCGGTCCCGCCAATCCATAGATCAGTCCGGCCATAACTGGGCCCGCTGCCCGGGCGAAGCTATTGACGCTCTGCATCTGGCCGAGCAGGCGGCCTTGTGAGGGGCCGGCAAGCTGGGAGAGTCGACCAGTGAGAGAGGGTCCGGCCAGTCCAAACCCCAGTGCAACGGCGAGCAGGGCCAGCAGAAACCATGGCAGCATCAGGGGTTGGGAGAGTCGGGTGACCAACGGCACGGCCAGGAACCCAGCCGACATGATGGCGGTACCGAGGAGTCCGGTCCGTTTCTCGCCGATCCAGCTGGCCGATCGTCCAGCGAGCCCGCCTTGTGCTATCGCGTTTCCGATCCCCACATAGGCAAAGAGATAACTCACCTGGCTCCGGTCATACCCGAGTGCGCCTTCGCCAAAGAGGGGGAAGACCACATACATCACGGTGAATGCGGCGGTGATCGATGCACTGGCGATGAATAACGTCCAACGCTCCCGGGGCGGAATCCAATCAGGCGGAGCCGAGCGGCGCGGCTTGTGTTCTTCGGGCTCTCCCACGAGGAGGAGGGTGAGAAGCAGCCCAAGCAGAGGACTGGCGGCGGCCACGACTCCAGGTACAGCATCTCCGAACCGACTTGCGACACCGCCCAGGATCGGACCAACGATGAAACCGACGCCGTAAGTGGCACCGAGGAGTCCCATTGCTCGGGTTCGTCCTCGTGCGGGAGTGACATCGGCGAGATATGCCTGAGCCACATTGATCGTGGCTCCCGCTCCCCCGGCGATGACGCGGGAGAGGACCAGGATGATCCAGCGGTCGGCGACGGCAAAGACCAATGCCCCGAGGATGCTTCCGAGAAGCCCAATCAGAAGAATCGGCTTGCGCCCGAGGCGGTCACTCAGGCGACCCCACCATCCCGCGAGGACGATGTGCATGATGGAATAGGACGCGACGAGGAACC
>JAJCZW010000196.1 GCA_029262155.1 Gemmatimonadota bacterium | reverse complement strand
CAGGCGAGTCACCTGTGAGCGCACCTCGACCAGGTAGCGGCGCATACCAACGAGGATCGTGAGATTGGGGATCTGATACACACCCCATGCAGGATCCTGTACTTGCCTGAGTGTGAGCGTGCCGCCGCGATCGCTTGAGGTGGGTTCGAGCGTGAAAACGGGATATCCGGGTTGGCGTAGGCTCTGCTCGAAAAACCAAGTGAGGTCCGTTGCGGCCACCTCACTCAGGGTTCGGGCAAAGTCGCTGCTGGTGGCGTTGGAGTCACGAAACGTCCGGTAGTAGGTGCGGAGACCTCGAAAGAAGGTGCTATCGCCAACGAGCCCGCGAAGCGAATGGAGCACCCAACTCCCTTTCTGGTAATTATTGGAATTGAGCAGGGCCATCAGGTCAGGGGTTGAATCGATGATCGGCCGACTGGTGGCAGTGCTCTCCATGATACGCGCTCGGGCAGCGCTCATTGTTTGGCGGAGCGCACTCTCACCGCCCACATATTCCCGCCAGAGGGCGGCGCCATAGGTCGCAAACCCTTCTGAGAGCCAGAGGTCGGCCCAGGATGACTGACTGACGGCGTCGCCAAACCACTGATGTGCCGTCTCGTGGGCCACGACACCATCGCCCATGGTACGGTTCTGGTAGCCCTTCTCGTCATAGAAGATCGCCGTTGAGTTCTCCATCCCTCCAAACATCGTCGAACTCTGAATGTGCTTGAGTTCGGCAAAGGGGAAGGGACCAAACCGAGCCGCCAGGAGGTCGATCATCTCCGACGCCTGCCGGAACGGGCCGGTTACAGCGAAGACGGAGTCCGCCGGATAGGAAATCACCGAGACCGGGATGCATCGTACCTCACATTGGGCTGGTGGTAGTCGTGTTCGTGTGAGATGGGCTGCCCCGACGACCATCGTATGGGCGGGAGTGGGGTCGTCCATCCGAATGATCCATCGGGTGTACCCCGAGGGGCGCGGCTCGCGGCTCTGGACGACGCCGGTTGCGACGACGGTCAAGTCGGATGGAGCGTCCACCGTCCATTGGACAGTGGCTTTATCCGAGGGGTGGTCAAAGGCGGCGAGCCATCGATGACCTCGATTGGGCCAGTTGTCTGCAAAGATCGTTCGTTCCGGACCGGCTCCACGTTGAATCAGCCCATCGGTCGGTTCCCCTTCATAGGCCAAGGCGGTCGTCACCGTATCGCCGAGGTGGGCACTGTGGGGGACGTGGATCAGGTCCCCAGCACGGGTGAAGGAGACCGGATTCCCATTCAGGAGAGCCATGGTGATCTGGAAAGTTGAGTCGAGATCGATCTGAATGGGTGCGGGAGAGCCGACCACCCACTGGGTAGTCACCTGGGCCCTGAGGGTGTTCCCCTGGTCGGCCAGGGTGAGCGCCACATCATAGTGTACCGCGTTGTGGGCTGGGGGAAGGCCCTGGAGAGTGGCGAGTAGCAAACTGACAACGATCATGCACAACCTCACAAAGGTGGGGTCCAGGGTTTGAGGTGACTTACCTGGAGGGTGACGGTCGGAGAATGGCGGTTCGCAGTGCGTCTCGCAATGCTCCCATCGTCCGGAAACGATCTGCGGGACGTGTGGCGAGCGCCTGGGCAATGATGCGATTGAGGTCGGCTGGGAGCGTCGGGTCGAGTTCCCGCAGTCGCCGTGGTGTGCCGGTCAGATGATGCACCATGAGTTCCTGGGCGCTGTCTCCAATAAACGGGAGGTCGCCGGTAAACATCTCAAACCCGAGTACCCCGAGCGCATAGATGTCGCTCCGCTGGTCCAGTGGGTTCCCCGAGATCTGCTCGGGACTCATGAACTCAGGGGTTCCGAGGACGACACCGGTGGCGGTCAATCGTTCGAGGGCTCCGGTGCCATCATCGTTCGTGGCGAGCCCAAAATCCATCACCACCGCTCGGACCCCCTCAGGCACGGGCACCAGCATGATGTTTTCTGGCTTGAGATCGCGATGGAGAATACCTAACGCGTGGGCACTCGCAAGGCCGTCTGCGATTTGGACGAGGATGGGAACGCCTTCTTCGGGAGTGAAGCGACCCTTGTGCGCTTCCACGCGTTCGAGGGTTTCTCCCTCCAGCAGCGGCATGACGAGATACGGCATACGATCGATCTCGCCCTGTGCCAGGATCGGGCAGAGATTGGGATGATCAAACTGGAGTGCAAGTCGGGCTTCGCGTCGGAGGCGGGCAATCGCATCGGAGTCTCCTCGAAGCCGCTCAAGCAGTACTTTGACCGCGACCGGCCGGTCGGTCTGGGTATCCGTCCCCCGGTAGACAAACCCCATCCCCCCTTCGGCGAGTCGGGTGCCGACGGTGTACCGTCCAGCGAGCTGTGCCCCCTCGATTCGAACCGTGCCCGATGGTCGAGGGGTCCGAGTTGGCGTGCGGCGAGGGGTAGTGGGTTCTGGGGAGGGGAAAGTGGGAGGGAGATCGGAGAGGACGCTTCCATCCTGGGTACAGTAGCGCGCGGGAACCGCGAAGTGTCTACCGCACCGGGGACAGACCCGGTGGGTCAATGATGGTATCGATTCCGGCCCGCATTTTTTGCGTCCCGGAGGTTGTGGTCGGCTCGACCGACCAACGAGGTGGCGTCGGTGACATCCTCGTCGGGCAAGGTGGCAACGCCCACACTGACTGTCACGTGGACCGGAAGATCGGGTCGTCCGAAGGCATAGCTCTCGACGCGTTTGATCAATCGGTCGGCGAAGGTTCGGGCGCCGGTGGGGCCGGTCTCAGGGAGGAGCACCACGAATTCTTCCCCACCATACCGGGCCACGAGGTCAACAGTGCGTTGCTCGCGTCGAAATAACTCACCGAGTTGAGTGAGGACCAGGTCCCCGATGAGATGACCATAGGTATCGTTCGTCGCCTTGAAATGGTCCACGTCAATCATGAGGCACGAGAGTGCCTTCCGATAGCGAAGTGCCCGATCAACCTCTACCTGCAGACGGACATCGAGAGCACGGCGGTTGGAAAGGCCGGTCAGCGAATCGGTCTCCGCGAGGAGCCGGAATTGCTCCTGCTCCTCCATTGCCCGTTGCATGTCGAAGGCCCGTTCAAGGCTTGGAATGGTGGATCGAATGACTTGATCGGCAAATTCCAGGTCCTGCAGATTGAGGAGGGGGTCCGTCTTGCCCGTGCGAAGATAAAAAACGCCACTCCGTCCGCTCTTGAGACTGAACGGAAGGGCGAGCAGGGAGGTGGTAGGGAAGGTCTTTCCAGTCTCTTCCCATTCGGTACGGGCCGACGCCAGCAGCGGATCGACCTCGGTCGTAGTGATCAACACTGGGGCACCTGTGGCGAACGCCTTTTGCACCTCCGGATATCGTTGAAGGTCCACCCGCATGTTGCGGAGGGTTGGGTTTTCAAACGCCGCGACCACCGTCGCCGCGTTCGGGATCGGCTCCGCCAACAAGATCGAGCATCGCGAAATGCGGAGACCCCGAGCGACTCGTCTGACCAACACCTGAAAGATCTCATCGGTGCTCAAGGTGGCCGTAATCTCGCGCAAGATTTCCAGCATCTCCGTCTGCGACCGTGCGGCGGTCTTGACTTGGTTGAGCTCCATCCCCGCCCGGAGCCGGGCTCGCACCCTGGCGGTGAGGTCGCGGATGCTGAAGGGCTTCGATATGAAATCGACTGCGCCGAGGCCGAGCGCCTCTACCCCAGCATCTTCCTTGGAGAGGGAGGAGACCATCAAGATCGGGATTTCGCGATAGCGGGCGTCGTCCTGCAGCTGTTTCAGCAGCTCAAGACCACTTGCCCCCGGCAGGTCGATGTCCAGCAGGAGGAGATCGTAGGGGGTTTGTGCGAGACGGGCAAAGAGTTCGTCGCCCGATGGGATGGTGCTTACCTCATATCCGTTCTCGGATAGGACCCAACTCAGGGTGCGTGACAGGGCATGATCGTCATCGACAATCAGAATGCGGCCGGCATTGGGTGTCATGCGGTCACCAGGTCCCGAAAGAGGATCGGATCAATGTTGCCACCTGTTACCACGATGGCAGTCGGGCCGGGCGGTGTCCAGCGTCCCGACAGGATTGCGGCGACGCCTACTGCGCCGGAAGGCTCGATTCGGAGGCCCATCGTACGATACAACACTCGCATCGCCGAGACGATCTCTTCATCCGAAACGGTGATGGCGGTGTCGACGACGGAATGGAGAATGGCAAATGGCACCCGGCCTACCTCTCGTGCCAGGAGCCCGTCGGCGATGCTCTCTGTGTGCTCAAGAGGGACCGGCGTTCCCGCGGCGAGCGCCGCGCTGAAGCTTGCGGCGGTGGCCGGTTCTGCGCCCACTACCTGGACGGATGGTCGGAGCGCATGGGCGGCGGCGGCGATGCCGGCAAGCAGTCCGCCTCCGCCAATCGGCGCCACGATGGCGACGATGTCCTCCGCGTCTTCCACGATTTCGAGACCGATCGTCCCTTGACCGCAGATGACGTCTGGGTGTTCGTACGGCGCGATGAGCGTCAGCCCCTCTTGGGCGATGATCTCCTCTGTCCTGGACACGCGTTCGGTCGCTGGATGTTCCACAAAGACGATCTCGGCCCCGTGCCGGCGGACGCCTTCAACTTTGATCAGTGGTGCTCCCGCGGGCATGACGATGACCGCACGGATACCAAAGTGGACTGCGGCCATGGCGACGGCCTGACCGTGGTTTCCGCTTGAGTGGGTGATGACCCCCCGTTGCCGGTCGGCATCGGAAAGGCGAGCGAGTGCCGTGAAGGCGCCCCGGATCTTGAACGCCCCAATGGGTTGGAGATACTCAGGTTTGAGGCGAACTGAGACCCCCACCTGGGTGGTGAGGTAGGGGGCATCGATCAGGGGAGTGCGAAGGGCCACGCCATTGAGGGCCGCGCGGGCCTCCCGGAATTGGGAGGCCGACACACCGATGGCACTTTCCACTGCTACTCCACTGGTTCCGATGAAGTCTCCTCCGCTGCTTCGGCGAGTTCACTCTCCTCCACCTCATCCTCGCTGACGACGCGCGCGACATCAACTAGAGAATCGCC
>JAJCZW010000195.1 GCA_029262155.1 Gemmatimonadota bacterium | reverse complement strand
GTCGGGGCAAGGATAAATTGATGACGTTGAGACTCATGAACGGCTATATTGAGGATTACAACTGATATGTAGAGAGTGGCACATTTCGGTCTATTGGAGGTGTTATGAAGGCCAGTTCGAAGTTCCTGGTAGGGGCAGCGGTCATTGTCCTCGGAGTCGGGTTCCTGATTGCGGAGGGCGTCCGGTCGACCGGCGTCTATTTCCTTACCCCGACAGAGCTCGTTGAGCGCACGGTTCAGGATCCGAGTTTCCATGATGTGGGGCTGAAAGTCGGGGCAAAGGTGGTCCCTGGAACCATCCGTCGGGACGACGCTACCCAGCAGATCGACTTTGAAGTGAGCGATGGGGTGACGGCCGTACCGGTCACGTACCGCGGGCTCGTGCCCGACACCTTTACTGACGCCAATGATATCGAGGTCATTGTGGAAGGGAAGCTCGGACGCGATGGCGTGTTTCACGCGACCGAGGTGCTGGCGAAATGTGGGTCGCGTTACGAATCTGAGATCGCGAACGCGACCAAGGCGTAGTCGATGACCTTGCTCGGGGAGTTCGCGTTATGGATGGCGTTGTTGGCAGGGCTCTGGGGAGCCGTGGTTGGTTTTTCCGGAGCATGGCGGACACGGCCCGAGCTTGCCTCCAGCACGATCCGTTCGGTGTACGCAACCTGTGCCGCGTTGCTGGTCGCCTCGATCGCATTGTGGCAAGGGCTCATTACCCACGACTTCAACATCGAATACGTCGCCAGCTATACCTCTCGCAATCTCCCCGACTCCTATGTGGTCACTGCCTTCTGGGCCGGTCAGAAGGGAAGCCTGCTCTTCTGGGCGACGGTGCTGTCGGTGTTTGCGGCGCTGGCCCAGGCGCTGACAAGTCGACGGCACAAGGAACTCATGCCGACCGTGGCAGCGGTCACGGGAGCGGTGGTGGTCTTTTTTGTTGCCACTATGCTCTTTGCAGCGAACCCGTTTGACCGGCTGGGGTTTACACCGGCGGACGGGAATGGCCTGAATCCCCAACTCCAGAACCCTGGCATGGTCATCCACCCGCCGATGCTTTATCTCGGTTATATCAGTATCACAATACCCTTCGCGTTCGGCATCGCGGCTCTCCTCTCTCGCCGACTCGATAGCGGTTGGATCGTCGCCATCCGCAAGTGGACGTTGCTCTCGTGGCTCTTCTTGTCAGTCGGAATTACCCTCGGGATGTGGTGGGCCTACGTCGAGCTGGGATGGGGTGGTTACTGGGCATGGGATCCGGTGGAGAACGCCAGCCTTCTCCCTTGGCTGACGATGACGGCCTTTCTCCACTCCGTCATGATCCAAGAGAAACGGGGAATGCTCAAGCGTTGGAATCTTGGGTTGATCTTTGGGACTTTTATGCTCAGCATCTTCGGAACCTTCATCACTCGATCAGGTGTGATTGCGAGCGTCCATAGTTTCGCCCAATCCAACGTAGGATATTTCTTTCTCGCCTTCCTGGTGCTGGCGGGTGTCTTTGGATTTACCCTGCTCTACACTCGGTGGCCCCAACTGGAACCGGAGGCACAACTCGAATCGGTGGCGAGTCGGGAAGCGGCTTTTCTCTTCAACAATCTGATCTTTGTTGGCATCGCCTTCTCGGTGCTCTGGGGTACGCTTTTCCCCATCCTGACCGAAGCCGTGCGCGGAGTAAAGATCACGGTCGGGCCCCCATTCTTTAATCGCGTCAACGTCCCCCTCGGCCTGCTCTTGCTTGCGCTGACAGGGATCGGGCCCCTGATCGCCTGGCGGAAGAGTTCGCTGGCGAACCTCAGACGTCAGTTCATCTTCCCCGTCCTTCTGGGACTCGTCACGGCGAGCGTGTTGTTTGGGATGGGAATGCGCGAAGGCTCAGCCGTGCTGGCCCTGGGTCTGATTGGGTTCGTAGCAGGCACCATTCTGCAGGAGTTTTATCGCGGTGTACGCGCACGGATTCGGATGCACGGGGAATCCTTCCCGGTTGCCTTGGGCTTGCTGATCAATCGGAATCGTCGACGCTACGGGGGATACCTCGTGCATGCCGGTATCCTGATTTATTTCGCGGCGTTCGTTGGCTCAAGCTTCAAGATTACCCAAGAGGCCACGCTCGCACCGGGCGAGTTTACGGAAATCCGGAGCCCCTTTGGGCACGTGTATCGATTGACGCATCTCGGCGTGTCGCAGTACACGGCGCTTAATCGGATTGTCTCCGCGGCGACACTGCAGGTGGAGATCGATGGAAAGGCCGCCGGGATCGTCTCCTCTGAGAAGCGTCAACATGTGGACAGCTTTAACCGCAAGACCTTTGAGCCGTCTACAGAAGTCGGGATTCGCAGTACGCTTCGTGAAGATCTCTACGTGGTGTACGCCGGATCCATCGGTGGGACAGAGCGAGCCAACTATGCCGTCACAGTGAACCCACTGGTGTGGTGGCTGTGGTTTGGTGGTGGGGTGTTGGTGCTTGGTGGGTTAATAACCATGTGGCCCGGTGGAGGCCGAACTGCGGTTCGGTCGGGGCTCACGCGCACGCAGGGTGCAACGGTTGAACCTGCGGTGGAGGAGGCGGTACCGGTATGATTTCTCGACGTTCCTTTTTCACAAGTATCAGTGCCCTGCTGGTTGGCGGGCGAGCCCTCCACGCAGCGACGCAAGGATCGCCCGGCGGCGACCCCGAGGCCCCGGCGGACCGTCTCAGTATCCCGGAGGCCGTGCAGTCCCGCCCCGCGGTGGTCGAGGGAGATAACAACGGAATCATTCAAACAGTCGAACACAAACTGAAGTGTACTTGCGGCTGCAATCTCGACATCTTCACCTGCCGCACGACCGACTTCACATGTACCGTCTCTCCGGCGCTGCATCGGCAGGTGGTGGCCCTCCACGAGAATGGAGCGACACCGGACCAGATCATCGATGCGTTTGTGACTGAATACGGAGAGGAGATCCTCATGGCTCCCCCGCCCGAGGGATTCAACCTTGCCGGATATCTCGTGCCTGGGCTTGCCATCACCGCCGCAGGTACCCTCCTCGCGGCCATCTTGATGCGGCGACAAGCGGCTGCTCCCGTTCCGGCCCCGGTCCTGACTGGCGCCGCGAACGTCAGCGCAGAGGACCAAGCTCGGCTGGAGCGAGCGCTGTCTGAGGTCGTGGACTGACTCCGATGTGGGCCGAGATGCTAGCCGCCGTGGTTGTCGCGCTGGTGATGTTGTGGCTCATCTTCCAGCCACTGCTGAGCCCCGCGACCACAGCGGCCGAGTGGATCGAGCCTGAGGATCCGGATGAGACGCCGCGTGGCATCGCACTGCTCGCACTAAAGGAACTGGACCTCGATCGGGAAACTGGGAAGCTGTCGGACGAAGATTACCGGATGCTCCAGTCGCGGTATGCGGCCGAAGCACTGCAGGCTCTCCGCAACGAGGAGGAGGAGACAGCCGATAGTCAGATTGAAGCCCTGATCGCCGGACAACGTGCCCGGCCATCACCCGCTGATCTCCCGTCGGGCCATTTGGTCTGCCCGACCTGCGGACCACGACCTGAGGCGGATGCATGCTTTTGTTCAGGGTGCGGTGTCGTCTTGGTACAGGATAAAGCTTGCGCTTTCTGTGGCACCGCAGTCGTCCCAGGACAAAAGTTCTGCGGCGGGTGCGGCAATGCGATCAAGACGAGTGGTGCTCCCCTCCCAGTCTAACGTCCGACACCCTACGTAAGCAGCCGCTCGCGGTAGTGACGACTCATCCGTACAATCGTTCCCGTGATCAATTCGACATCGAAATCCCCGTGCCACTCCGGGCGGATCTCTTTGACTTTGCTGATCTGAACGATTGCCGAACGATGGATTCGAGCGAAATGCAAGGGGTTGAGCGCCTTCGCAAGGTGAGTCATCGTATCGCGGATCTTGTAGGCTCCCCCTGAAGTGTGCAATACGGCATAGTTTCCCGCTGCCTCAATCCAATCGACACTCTCAACCGGGATGATCAGAAAGCGTTCGCTATCTTTGACGGTGAAGCGGGCCGTCCAAGAATGGGGGCCAGTGGGAGGGCTCTCGGGGGTGTCGGTGGCTGGTGCCCCGGTCACTCCGGCCCGCGTCACCTCTGAACGATAAGTATCGAGAAGTCCAGCGAACCGGTCATGCGCCGCCAGAGTCTCTGCACGGGCGATTTCGCGACGGACGCGGGAGAGCGCTTCCTGGAGTCGCGTTGCGGTGAAGGGTTTGAGGAGATAGTCCTCGGCATGCGCGTCAAAGGCGCGAAGGGCAAACTGGTCGAACGCGGTAACAAAGACCACAATCGGCATCGGATCATCGCCGAGTGCGCCGAGGACGTCGAAGCCATTCATACCGGGCATCTGAATATCGAGCAAGACGAGGTCAGGCTGGAGTGACCGGATGGCGGCGACCGTCTCCGGGCCATCTTTCGTCTCTCCGACGATATTGATATCGGGCTCCCGCGCCAGCCGTGCCTTGAGGCCCTCCCGGGCCAGCGGTTCATCGTCTGCGATTAGCGTTCGAATGCCGTCAGGGCCCATGGCTCACCGCCTGCCGAGCGGGATCGGTCTCGTGCTGGTGCTTGAGTGGGATGTCAATGGTGACTAAGCCGCCTCCCGAGGGAGCGGAACCGATGGCAAAAAAGTGCTGATCGGGATAGAGCAGGGCCAGCCTCGTCTGGGTATTGCGTAGCCCGATGCCGATGCCGGGTCGTCGCGACGCTGCTGGACCAAATCCTGGGCCCGAGTCTTCGACCTCAATTCGCAGCCTATCTCCTTCCACGGCTCTGGCGGTAATGGCCACCCGCCCCGGGCCGGGATGATTCGCAATACCGTGTAGGAGGGCATTCTCGACGAGTGGTTGCAACAGAAGGGCCGGAACCAACGTTGTTTCGAGCCCGTCGCCGACCTGTACATCGACCGAGAGCCGGTCCGAAAAGCGGAGATGTTGCAAGTTGAGGTACCGTGTCGTGAAGTCGAGCTCGGCCGAAAGGGTGATCTCCTGATCCCGATCGTCATCCATCGCCGATCGCATCAGTTCGCTGACCTGGCCGAGTGCGTCGGCAGTGTCCTCGTCTCCATGTCGAATGGCCAATCCACTCACGGCATTCAGCGTGTTAAAGAGAAAATGTGGGTTCAATTGTGCTCGCAACGCCCGCAATCGTGCCTCACTCAGGCTGACCTCGAGTCGAGCGGCTTTGACCGAGTGTGCCCGTGCTTCATGATAGAACCGAACTGTGTGGGACACGCCGATGATGGCCCAGTAGATCAACATGTCGAGGCCAAGGTACGCCGAGAGCAGCCATGCCAGATTGTCCGTGAAGGGATGATCCTGGTGGCCTTGGAGCCAGATCACAACGCCCATCCCACTGAGATGAATGAGGCCAAAAAGGATTGAGACACCCATGTGGATGCTGGTGGCTCGTACCCGTTCGCCGCGGGCCAAGGGAAGTCGCTCTGCCATGAGGAGGACGAGCGGGAGCAAGGCTCCGATCAAGATCCAGGATGCGACCGTTCGGACAGCCGCTTCCCCGATCGAGATCGGCCAGTCCTCTAGGGCGGAGCGGAAGTACACTTGCCCCACCTCAATGATGGCCAGCATCACCGCGAGATAGAGAGCTGCGATCAGGGTCCCACGGCGCTGCCAGTACCGAATCGGCTTGGCCGAGGGATCGAGGGGTGACATCCAGACTCCGGAAGTTGGATCGTGATCTGAAGTCTAGAGGAACAGTGAGGCCCCAGCAAACTCAATGGTGCCGCCTGCCCGGTCTTGGAGATCTCGACCCACCCCTCCTCGGGCTGTCCCTCCACACCGTCCCTTGTCCCAATGGAACGGGATTACCAACTGATCGAATCACCTCGCGGTGTGTATCCAGTAAAGCCTCGAATCATGACCCAGCGGGCAATCGCCAGCAGGAGAAGCGAACCAGCCAGGAGGATGCCAACCACCATGGGAGGGAGCCACCACTGGTGAAGGAGCGTTCTAAGCAGCGCCTGCGGGTCGGGCACGAGGCGATCGAGAAGCATGACGAAGCCTAATCCTCCGAGGGTGGCGATCACCAGCGGCGTACTGGTGAGGTCCTGGATCCGATATCGGATGATCAGTGCGGTCATCGTGTTGATGATCGCGGCGAACCCGATCCACGCGATTCCGAAGATGGAAAGAAGTGACAGGGCGCCCCGGTGGAGTTCAAGAAGGGGGAATACATACCAGGCGGCCAAGAAGAGATGCGCTGCCGCCGGGAGCGCCAGGACGCCACCTGCGAGGAGGCGAGCGGTCGCTAGGCCGGATCGTGGAATGGGGAGGTTACAAAGGAATTCCATTCCACCCTCAATCTTATCGCGCAGCGCTGCGAGTGGAAGCTGTACCACGTATCCCGTCGTGAGTCCCGTCCAGACCATAGCCAGGGTATCTGGTGTTGCCTGCCCGACGAGGGTTGCGACCAACGTGATCAGCGCGACAACCGCGAGAAACCGAAACGTCCCTGGGGCAGTCCGCCTGAGTTCCAGTGCGAGAAGTGCCCTATGCCGCGTGTCCATGGAGTGTTACGAGCCCCCGAAGAATGGTGTGAAAAGGTTGATGTGAATCGGCTTGGATCTCGTCGACCGATCGATCGATAACAACGTGGCCCTCATGGAGGACTATGACCCGTGTTCCAAGTGTTTCCACGTCTTCGAGGAGATGGGTTGAGAATAGGACGAGTCGAGGCCCAAGACCGCAGGCACTGTCTAAGACGTCCAGGAGTTCATTGCGGACGACCGGATCAAGGCCTGCCGTTGGTTCATCCATGAGAAGGACCGGGGGGCGAAAGGCTTCCGCACTGACAAATCCAAGTTTGACCGTCATCCCGCGCGAGAGATGGCCGAGCTTTGTGTGCCAAGGAATCTGAAGTCGGTCGACCAGCTCCTCGACATATGCGCTGTCCCACCGGGGGTAGAATGGACGAAGGAATTGCAAATGTTCTGCGACGGTCATCCATCCGAGTCCGAGGAGATGGTCGCCGAGGAACCCGATCGACTGGCTCAGAGTCCACGGTGGTGGGTTGGGTGGGTGTCCTACGATCTGCATCTGCCCACCATGCCCGGGTCGTCGTCCTGCAATGGCGTTGAGGAGTGTTGTCTTGCCAGATCCATTGGCCCCCAGGAGGGCGACGCGCTCGCCGAGGTCCATGCGGAGCGAAACTGGCTGCAATGTGAAGCCTGGGTAGCGGACCGCGAGATCGGTCACTGCGACGGCTTCGGTCATACCTGTCCCCACGCGCGCACCGCATCTATTCCTACCGATACCGTCCAGAGGAAGAGCGCAGTGCTTCCTGCGACGCGTCGGGAGCACGTGGTGAGAGCCGGCAGACCGACGAGCAGGAGTGTGAACCATGCTACATGAAAGATGGAGAGATGCTGAACCACGGCGTGGGCCAACGGGTGATGGGGCAAGCCAAAGAGATCGGCTCCGGTTGGCAGGAAAAGGTCGGCTGGTGTGCGAAGTCGTGCCGTCCCCAGAAACCGGAGTGCTGCCCCGATAACGGCACCTTGCAAGCCAAGCACTGCCTCTCCATAAAAGAGGATGGAAAAGAGGGCGCGTGGGGCGACCGGTACGCCGTTCAGGGTCAGCCATCCCCAGGCGAGCCCGGTAGAGAGTGTCCCTTTGAGCACCACAATGAGGGGAGTGAGGAATCCGATGATCCAGAGCCACTGACGAAGTGAGACCGCCAGCGCGGGCGAGGAATTCCGGAAAGCCAATGGGAGCAGAGGCGCCAGCGTACCTGCCGCACCCAGTGCGAGGATCGTCGCGACCAGGATGGGTGGGATTAAAGGGCGTTCCACCGCGATCTCTTTCATCGTAGGAATACAGAGTTGAAGCTGGTGAGCCAGCCGGTTGCTCCTTCGGACGTTCGTGGTATTGAATGGTGGACTCACAGCTCTCCTCCGGCCGGCCCCGAGACGCTGACGATCTGGAGCAGGCTGTCTTTTGCTGCTGCCGACGTGAGGCCCGATCGTATTGCGGTCACACGGTTATCGATGATCACGACCGTTGTCGGGACCCCTCTGAGGGCTAGCGCCCGAGCGATGACGGTGTCACGGTCGTGGATCCACATTCCTCGAAACCGAGAGGGAAGGTAGGAGTCGTGCTGGGTATCCGAGCGTGGGGACAAGACGACGCGAGGGGCTGGCGTCCTTGAGGTCAACGCGAGTGAGGTCGACCAGGCGTGCAGCTCTTCTTTGCAGTAGGCGCAGTGTTGATCGACATAGAGGAGGATCTCCGCCCCACCGCTTCCACCGGTCCACGAGGCGCCACTCGGCAGCTGACCGCGGAGATTGTGGGCCGGAAATGGTGTGACGATCTTCTCAAGCCTTGAGGTGGCTACCCCATGCGCGATCCAGAGCGCCAGGAGCCCACATCCGCCGAGCAAACCTCCTGCCTTCCAACGCGTCCCGGACGACATCGACGGTGGTGCGAGCATCGGACCCTCCCCCTCGCCTGGGAGAGGGCCTTTGCCACTCGGAGACGGCTCAACCAAATGCAACGGCGCATCCCAATCCGCAAAGTGCGGTGACTTCGGGATAGGCAAGTGCTGTGATCAGAATGCCACCCACCGTAAACCCTGCCACAGACAAGAGTCCCGCGAGGCAGGCAATGCACGCGAGCTTCGCCAGAATCCCGCGTCCGATGACCTGGTGTGCGTCCACCTGCTCGATTGACGCGGTTGGAGAAGGGTCGTCGGCTGTGGCAGTCGCTGGGGGCGCAAACCCCAAGAGGGGAAAGGCGAAGAGCAGGGCGGCGAGTCCCTGTCGCAGAGTCATCAGTCTTGGAGACATCGATTTGCTCCTTCCGAAGGTGGTAGGGGTGGTATCAGCCTATGGCATCGGCGCAGATGGCAATGCAACCGGCCACGGCGAGGGCAGATCCTTCGGAGAATGCAGCGGCGAGGAGAGCGGCCGCACCATTCATTGCAATCGCCAAGCCTCCTGCCACGCATCCCACGCATCCAATGATGCTGAGGAGTCCCCGGCCCTCGACTTGAACCGCCTGAGGGGTTGGGGTGCGTTCTGTCGCTGCGGTGGTCGTTACCGGGAGGCTCGCAATGCTGAGTGCCAACAGGAACGCGAGGCCGAAGTGATGGACAGTCCTCATGAATGACTCCTGGGTAAAGGGGAAGAGGGAAACAAGAAACGTGCGGAGGCAGCGGCAGGGGGTCGTTCTCGGTTCAAGAACTCGCCTCGCCAAACCGCCAACAACCCATTCCATGACACCAGCAAGCGCCCGCGCATCGGGTCGATCATTTCGACGGAGTCCCCGGCCACTAGGCGCGTCAGGGTCACAAAGTGAGATTGCTCGATCCAGGCAATGGCTGGCAACCGGTCGCCGCGTAGCGAGGCAGCTCCCTCCGTTGGATCAACCCGCGCTACCCAGCTCGGCCAGCCAGCTTTCGTCGCGGCGTCGGCAAGGTCTCCCAACCGAGTCCCGGTCGGTGTGAGGATCGCAAGACGATCGAGAGAATCGAGATCCGGTACCGGCGGCAGGTGGCTGCCCCCGGCGCCGTTCGCACGGAGGTAGTTTGCCAGCGATGCCGGCCCGCAGTCGTTCAATGAGCGCTGCCAGACCATCTCCCCAGCTGGGAGGACGCGGGATCCGGATGGGGCGGGGAGCACGCGAGCCGCAGCTTGGGACAGGCTCACTGCGAGGGGCGTTGGGCGGAGTGCTCCGAGGCTGAGGAGGATGGCGGGAAGGACCCCTACCACGACGCGGGCCAGTCGGTAGGTCGAACGGGTATGAAATTGTGGCATGGGCTCCTGGCATCCCTGGTTTCGGTTTCAGGATCAACCTCGCCCGTGTGAGATCCTTTGAGGTACCGGATCATCGCGGCGACGGATCATTCAGCCGCGGGCTACCTGCAGGATGGCGGGACGGTGGAATGACCTCCCGGACGTCACAGCGGATGGCCGCCGGTGGGTGTGACTATCTTTCGGCATCACCGACCACGGAGTTACCATGCCGCGCCTGCTGATCCCAACTTTCGGTCTACTCGTGGCGAACGTTCTTGCCGCCCAGCAACCGATGACTCCGCCGGGACACTTCCACCGTCTCGCCCATACCTACAGCATCGTCGCGTTCGATTCAGTGACCGGTGACCTCGGTGTGGCCGTGCAGTCGAAGTTCCCCAACGTGGGTGGCATTGTTCCATGGGCCAAAGCCGGGATAGGGGCTGTCGCCACCCAGAGCCTCGCAAACACCGAGTACGGTGACCGTGGCCTCACGTTGATCGCGGAAGGAGCGACGGCGGCGGAAGCGCTCGCTATCATCATGCGGAGCGATACGTCGCTATCGGACCGTCAGGTGGGCTTGGTCGATTCGCATGGGGGTGCCGCCAGTTTTACCGGCACGACCACGTTTGACTGGGCCGGCGGACGGGTCGGTGATGGGCATGGCGGCTCCATCTTGGGCGGGAAGGGAGCTGCCATCCAGGGTCGCGGGTTTGCCGTCCAGGCGAATATCATGGTATCGGACCAGACTGTGGCGAACATGGCGTCCTCCTTCCTGGCATCCGAGGGACCACTTGCGGACAGGTTGCTGGCGGCCCTGAAGGCGGGTCAGGCGGGAGGTGGGGACAAGCGGGGTATGGAGTCAGCCGCGTTGCTCGTGGTACGGGCTGGCGGTGGTTACCTGGGGGCGAACGATCGGTTCATCGATCTCCGCGTCTATGATGCGGTCGATCCTATTGCCGAACTCGACCGGCTTCTCACGCTCCACAAACTGTACTTCTTCCCGAGCGATCCGAAAGATCTCTTGGATCTCACGCCCGCACTGGTTGCACGATTGGAGCCGATCCTCCTTCGGGAGCCGGAGGGCCAGCCCGACAAGTGGCTTGGAGCATCGCAGGGCACTGCCAACCCCACCTTCCTTGCGGCCCTCAAGAACTTCATGTACTGGGAAAACTACGACGTGCGAGTACGGATGGACGGCAAGATCGATCGGGTGGTATTGGAGGACATCTTCCGGAAGCATCCAGAGTAGGGTTCGTACCGAGCTAGACTTCCAGCGATTCCAAACGGCGGATACCGATCCGGAGTGACATGAACATCGTCAGGGCACATATCGCGACCACGAGGCCGAGGGACAAGACCAGGGTCCCGGTGAGGCCAGGTGCGGTACCTGCTTGGCGGGCCCGGAGGTAGCTAGCGACCGGTGTGGCCTCGATAACGATGATCACTGCGAGGAGGCTGATCGACGTCATCATGAACACCAATCCGCCAAAGCTTGTGGGAATCTGGGCCGCGTTTTCGGTGTCGAATTGGGGGTAGAGGATCCCGAGCCCCACACCGAGTGCACCAAGCGTTAGCGTAAACACCACAGTCGTCAGCAGGCTAACCCCCATCATGAACGGCGAGGCGCGGAGGAGCACATTGGTGAGAACGGTGATCCCGACCGCCAGGACCAACAGTGGGGCCGTCCCGATCCAGTATTTGCTCCACATCATCGCCCGCATATTGAGGGGGCTGGATCGGAGTAGCCAGAGCTGTCGTCCTTCGAGTGAGATCGAGGGGAAGACGAATCGAGCCGCGATCGCGGCAAGCACAAACCCTGAAAGGCCTTGATTCAGAAAGGCGATGAGAGTCACCAGGGTAAACGGAACCCGTTCACCGGTGAAAATCGGCAATGCGCGAATATTGAAGACGTAGACGATCAGGAGTACCGCAAGGAGAATGAGTTGGCTCCACTGCGTGGTGTCTCGAAAGAAGAGTCGGAGATCTTTGAGAATGAACTCCCGACGGGTCGCCGGTAACCAACCGAGCATCGGCGCAAGGATCCGCGACATGGTGCGCCCCCGCACAAAATTCTCCGCGCCCTCCTGGGCCTTCGAGAAACCTGACGCATAGAGCCGCCGATGGAGGGCGGCGCCTAGCACGATGAATGCTCCCGCGCTGGTCCATAGGAGTGCGAGCGGGAGCGGGTCGGCGACCTCAAGGAGCCAATTCATGATGGCTTGGGAGGCCCACTCGCTGGGGAGAAACGGGTTCGTTGGTGCCCGAAGGACCACCAGGAAATCGACCAGGTTGTTGAACCCCTCGGGCCGGGCTAACTGCTCCGGGCGGACGACACGTAAGAGGAGTACAACCCCTCCAACCGCTCCCAGCGCTACGAGGCTCAGGAGGTCTCGGGTCCGACGGGCAGGGAAAACGTTCACCAGGATCAGGGTGATGCCGCTGCCGACCACCGTGGGAAGAAGCAGGTAGGGTGTGAGCGCCGCGATTGCCACGAAGGGGAAAAGCCACCCCCCACCATATACCACTCCATAGGCACTCAGGATCGGGAGAATCAGCAGTGCCACCATCCACGAGCTGTGGACCAGGGTCTCACTGAGTTTGGCGAGGTAGATGCGGAGCCAATCGACTGGCGCCGCCACCAGCATGTCGAGGTCCTTCGCCAAAAAGAAAGTCGAAAGTGCGGTGACCAGGTTGGAGAGCAACAAGACCCCGCTGAACGCCAAAAGGGTCATCCCCAATACTTTGCCGGCAAGGAGGTTGCCGATTTCTTCCACGCCCTGGAAATAGTCGATGACACGGTACGCGATCCCGAAGACCGCGGCCCAGAAAATGAGGGCGATGAGACCGAGGAGCACCAGCCTGATTAGACTCCGATCCTGGCGTCCACGCGCGAGCATGCTCTGCCACTTGGGGATCAGGATCGTCCAGAGGTGGGGCTGTGTCGGTGGGGTCGGGTGTCCGTGCCTCCCACCCGAAGGGCCGATATCCTCAGTCACTGAGGATGGCTCCGAGTTCTCGCTCCGTGATACCACCCGTCAACTTGAGGAACAGTTGCTCCAATGTGGCGTCGGTGTCATGCTGGACGCGGAGTTCATCCATCGTGCCTTCGGCGATGATGTGGCCGTGTTGGATGATGCCGATCCGGTCACACATCGATTCGGCGATCTCCAGCGTGTGCGTACTCATCAGGACCGTGCCCCCGAGTCCCACGAAGTGACGGAAGATATCCTTGAGGAGTTTCCCACTCTTGGGATCCAGGCCAACCATCGGTTCGTCCACGACGATCACTTCAGGACGGTGGACCAACGCACTCGAGATGATCAGCTTCTGGCGCATGCCATGGCTGTATGATTCCGTGAGTTCGTTCTTCCAGCGAGTGAGTTCGAAGAGGTCGAGTAGCTCATCGATACGGCGCTCAATGCCTTTCCCTTCCTGGCCGTAGAGTGCGGCCACAAAGCGCATGAACTCCGCTCCGGTGAGCTTGTCGTACACATAGGGCCGATCGGGGATGTACCCTAACTTCGATTTGGCGCTCATCGGATAGCGCACGATGTTGAGGCCGGCCACTTCGATCGTCCCCGCGGTCGGTTTCAATATCCCTGCGATCATCCGCATCGTGGTGGTTTTGCCAGCGCCATTGGGTCCGAGGAACCCGAAGAGTTGCCCTGGGGGAATGTGGAGGCTGATCCCATTCACTGCGGTGAACTTGCCGTACGTTTTGGTCAGATCCTGGATGACGATCATCGACGAACCTGCCAGGGATAGGGTTGAACACGAAGGGCTGCAATGAGGGGAACGAGGTCTACCGGGCGACTGCGCCCACCTTCCCGAAGCCTGATGAGCGCAGGACTGGCCGGGAGGGTCCCAGACTGGGGGTCGGCTGCGACCCATCCGTCGAGCCAAACCTCGACCCAGGAATGCCCCAGCTGTCCCTCCACGGTGAGCACCACGCCCGTCACCACGCGCGCTGGGATGCGCTCTGATCGGAGCATCGCGGCGAGGAGCCGGGAACGGCCGTCGCTCCCAGCCCGTTGGGCGGCTAACACGTCAGGCGGGCGAAGCGGTGCGCCCATCGACGTATCGAGCGCGATGTTGGATGCGACCCACGCCAACAGACGCTTGGTGATGAGGAGGCGATCGGTGGCCTTGCCAGCGAGGCGTCGTGCCCGATCGGTGACAACACTCTCGACCTCTCGCCCCACATACCGGACGCTATACCCCATGGGGGCGGTCTCGCTTTCGGCCGGCGGAGTCGTCCGCGTGGAGATCAGGTACCCATGGTCGAGTCGCTGCCGACCGCCCTCCAAACCGCGGAGGAGTGGCTGAGGCAATGGCCAGTCGTCGGTCCGACCCATCATGAGGCGGAGGCTATCCCCAGGAAGTGGGGCAAGGCCAGAGCCAGCCCAGGGTCTGGCGCCTGACAACGAGGCTGTAATGGTGATGCCGTCGGTGGCCACACGCGATCGATAGTTGTTCCGGGCTATTTCGAATGCCGTTCGGTTCCATCCCACACCAAACAGATTCTGCTCCGCTACGAGGTTGCCCCTGCTGTCGACCCAGGTCGAGGTCGGGAGCCCGTAGGGCGCATGCTCCAGCTGCCACGCGCGGACGGTCAGGGTCGTGGCGGGGCGCCAGTGGCCCTCTGGGTCAAGGACGGCGCTGTCGGGCACGACGAAGGTCGATTCGCCGACGACCCGAATGTTGTCAAACCGGAGGCTGCCATCGGCCGGATCAAAGACTTGGTTGGGGGTTGCGAGGTCATTGGTAAGACGATCAGCAAGAACCATCTGATAGGGGATGGCACGGGCGAGCGTGGCCGGGGCTGGACTCGACCCCGCCACGTCAGCACCCAGATCGGCGGTCATCGGCGACGCGGTGCGCAGATGCATGCGGGCAGAATCGCTACTATCTGATACGATGGTGTATCGGGTCGAGGCGGTCCCATCGCTCACGGTCTCGTCGCCGGTCTGGAGTGCCAGTCCACGATCGAAGTAACTATCAGACCGATACCCGAAACGGATCGGTTGTCCCTGGATGAGCAGATCGAGCGAGAGGAGGTTGTTGACCCGAAAGGAGGACTCGGTGGTATCCGTAAAAACGGTACCGAGGCCAATCTGCTCCCCTCCCAACTTGGCGGTGTAATACCCCGAGAAGGGCGCAAGCCGCTGACCGGCTGCCACAAGGCTTCGCTGGTCAGAAGAGGTACGCGACAGGAGCCATCCAAGTGAGGCAACCCATGCGAGAAGTATGAACGCGCCTACTGCTCGTCTCACGGAGCGGAGACCTCTCGCGCTTTCCGGTACATCGCCATGGCGTCCTCCGAGCGTCCAAGTTGGTCCAGCAATCGACCGAGATGCTGCCAGATTCGTGCCTCATGGGGCAAAAGAGAGGAGGCCCGCTGAAACGCCTCTAACGCGCCCTCCGAATCACCAGCCCGGACCAGTCCCTCGCCCAGCGATTGCCAGAAAATGCCACGACGAGGGTCGAGATCGATGGCGGCTCGGAATTTGGGAACCGACTCCTTTCCGAGTCCTCGTCGGAGGAGTGCCACCCCGAGTTGGTACACTGGCTGACTTTCCTCCGGCGCAAGATGGACGGCGGCTCGCAAATCGACGTCCGCTTCGTCCACCATCCCCACTTTCGATCGGAGCGCGCCGCGGTTGAGTAACCCTTGCACATGGTCAGGATCGCTCGCCAGGAGCCCATCGAGGAGGGCCAACGCCTGACCTGTTTCGCCCTGCTCACTCAGCATTGTGGCCAGGAAAAGCTGGAGGGCCGCATCCGTCGGGTCGTCCTCTACCGCTTGCCGGAGGATGACGATGGCGTCGCGATGGCGACCAAGATCGACCAACTCGAGCGCCTCGGCGGCGGGCCCGGGAAGCGAGGCATCGGCTATGGCGAGGGGGACGTGGGTGAGTGGGAACTCTTCGGCTCCCGGGCGGAGCGCTGTTCCTTCATCGGAGGGCGGAAGTAGGAGTTCTCCGGCGAGGAGATCGGGGGCCGTTCCGCCATGCGCTTCGGAGCCGACACGTGGAGAACGCCCGTGAGCGAGGAATCGCATGGGCCTAAAGATAATCCCCCTTCCGAAGCCCGCCGAGGGGTCTGGGTTGTATGAAGGCCCCCTTCGTTCCTAGCTTACAAGGCTATGGAAGAATTCCTGCGGGTACGCGGCGCACGCGAGCACAATCTCCAGAACATCTCGGTGGCCATTCCCCGGAACCGCCTGACCGTGATTACCGGTCTCTCAGGTTCCGGCAAATCCTCGTTGGCGTTCGATACCATCTATGCCGAAGGACAACGTCGGTACGTTGAATCGCTGTCGGCCTATGCGAGGCAGTTCCTCGGGCTGATGGATAAGCCAGATGTCGACGCGATCGAAGGGCTCTCACCCGCCATCTCGATCGAGCAGAAGACAACCGGACACAACCCCCGGTCCACGGTAGGGACCGTGACCGAGATCTATGACTACATGCGGCTCCTCTGGGCCCGCGTGGGGGTGCCGCATTGTCCCAATGACGGGTCCCCGGTTCAACGGCAGAGTCCATCCCAGATCACGGACCTTGTGCTGGCCTGGCCCGCAGACACACGGATCGAAGTGTTGGGTCCCATGATTCGGGGTCGCAAAGGCGAATTCAGAGATCTCTTTGACAGCCTCCGAAAAAAAGGGTTCGTTCGGGCGCAAGTTGACGGGGAGATCTACGAACTCGATCAACTTCCCAAACTGAATCGTCGACAGAATCACGATGTCGCGGTCGTCGTCGACCGCTTGGTGGTTCGGCCGGATGACCGATCACGATTGCATGACTCGATCGAGACGGCGCTCAACGTGGCCGATGGTGTCGTGGAGGTGATTCGGCACGATGGCAACACCCCGCAATCGGTCATGTTCTCCGAGCGGTTCGCCTGTCCCACCTGTGGATTGTCCCTGCCCGAATTGGAGCCACGGCAATTCTCCTTCAATTCGCCGTTTGGCGTCTGTCCCGAATGCCACGGCCTCGGCACCCACCGAGAAGTGAGCGAAGCACTTGTGTTGGCCGATTCGAGTATCTCCATCCCGGAAGGTGTCATCCTTCCCTGGGGTGAACCGTCGGGGTACCTCCGTAAAGTGATACTCCCGACCTTGGCTCGGCACTTGAAGTTTGATTTGAACGCGCCTTGGGGGAACCTGCGGAAGATCGCCCAGGATGGGATCCTATACGGTATTCCCGGTACCACATTCCAGTTCAAGTCCGATGGAGAGGGCAACGGAACCGAGTACGAGTCGGAGTGGGAAGGCGTCCTTCGACACACGGCGCGGCGTTACCACGAGACGACGAGTGATGCGGTCCGGAACGCGCTCGCCGAGTTCATGGTCGAAATGCCGTGTCAGGGATGTGGCGGGCAGAGGCTCAAGCCGGAGAGCCTTGCCGTGCTGGTGGCTGACACAAATATTGGCGACGTGGTCGATCTCTCGGTCGGTCAGGCTCTGGAGTTCTTCCGGGGAATCCCCGTCGGACGTGAAGGTGGGGGGATCGATCCCGACATTGCCAGTCCGATCCTGAAGGAGGTGTGTGAGCGACTCCGCTTCCTTCAGGACGTCGGCCTCGAGTATCTAACGCTCGGCCGGGGGGCTGGCAGCCTCTCCGGAGGGGAGGCCCAGCGGATTCGCTTGGCGACCCAGATCGGCTCCCGTCTGGTCGGCGTGCTCTACATCCTCGATGAGCCCAGCATCGGATTGCATCAACGAGACAATACACGCCTTCTTGCGACCCTCCGCGATCTTCGAGACCTAGGCAATACTGTCATCGTCGTGGAGCACGATGAGGAGACGATTCGGGCGGCCGATCATTTGATCGATTTGGGTCCGAGGGCAGGGAGACACGGTGGTCGGGTTGTCGCGGAAGGGACCTTGGAGCAGGTCCTCCAATCGAAAGAGTCTCTGACCGCACGCTATCTTCGGCGAGAGCTTCGGGTCCGGGTACCCGCCACCCGCCGCGTCGCAAAACGGGGCCACCGGCTTCGGGTGATCGGGGCAAGAGCGAACAATCTGCAGAACTTGAACGTCACCATCCCACTGGGGCTTTTTGTCGGCGTGACCGGGGTGTCCGGGTCGGGGAAATCCACCCTGGTGACCGATATTCTTTATCGGGCACTTGCGCGAAGCCTGTATCGGGCCAAAGTCATTCCGGGAGATCATACCCGTCTGGAGGGAGTCAAGCGGATCGACAAGGTGATCGACATCGATCAAAGCCCCATCGGACGGACACCTCGGTCGAACCCTGCCACCTATACCGGTCTTTTTACACCTATCAGAGAGTTGTTCACCCAGCTCCCTGAAGCCAAGCTGCGGGGCTATGGACCGGGACGCTTCTCCTTCAATGTGAAAGGGGGACGCTGCGAGGCGTGCCAGGGCGATGGCCTGGTCAAGATTGAGATGCACTTCCTCCCCGACGTCTATGTCACTTGCGAGGTGTGCAAGGGTCGGCGGTACAATCGTGAAACACTGGAGGTGCGATATAAAGGAAAGTCGATCGCCGACGTGCTCGATCTGACGGTGGCGGACGCGCTGGAGTTTTTCCATGCGCAAGGGCGTATCGCTGGCCGGCTCGAGTTGTTGAACGACGTGGGATTAGGGTACCTGCACTTGGGACAATCCGCGACCACCTTGTCGGGTGGGGAGGCCCAGCGGGTCAAGTTGGCGACCGAACTCGCGAAGCGTGACACCGGCCGTACCCTCTACATCTTGGATGAACCGACGACCGGGCTTCACTTCGAGGATGTTCGCCTCTTGTTAGAGGTTCTTCATCGTCTCGTGGAAAAGGGCAACAGCGTGTTGGTCATTGAGCACAACCTCGAAGTGATGAAGACGGCGGACTGGATCATCGATCTGGGTCCCGAGGGGGGAAGCAAGGGAGGCACGATAGTGGTCGAGGGGACGCCGGAGGAGGTGGCGAAATGTGCTGAGAGCTATACCGGGCAATTCCTGGCCCGAGAACTAGGGTAAAACTTCCGCAAATTCCTCGATCGCATCCAGCAGCCCCCCCAGATCGACATCGGTGGTGCGGGGGTTACTCATCACGATCCGGAACGTCGCCGCACCATCGAGGGTGGCGTAGTTGATCATGAACCGGCCGCTCGTCAGCAGCCTCCGCCGTACCGCCAAGGTCACGTCACTCTCCCGGCGCAGCCGGGCTTCCTCCGCGAGGGAACGGTCGGCCGATGGGAGGTAGCGAAAGCAGACGTTGGTGCCTTCCGGCTCCCGAATGATGTGAAAGCCTGGCCGTTCGTCGAGCATCCCCTGAAAGGTGTGCGCCAAGTCGAAGAGTCGGTCGACCCGACGCGCGTATCCCATATCGCCAAGTGCCATCCACGAGAACCACAGCTTAAAGGCGTCGACCCGTCTCCCACACTGCAAACTCAGATCACCGAGATCACAGGTCGGGCCTTCCGCCCCATGGAAGAGATACTCGGCGTGCATCCCGTTGGTGGCTTCGAGGGTACCGGGTACCCGCATCAGGATCGCGGAGCACGCGAGTGGCAGTCCCATCATCTTGTGCGGGTTCCAGGTCACCGATTCGGCCCGTTCGACCCCTGCCATCAGATGCCGATGTCGATCGGAGAAGAGTACACCACCGCCGAACGATGCGTCGACATGGAGCCAGAGGTCGTGCCGCTCGGCGATGTCGGCGATCGGGTCGATCGGGTCGAAGGCGCCCGGGACGGTCGTCCCCGAGGTTGCTACGATCATAACAGGCGTCTGTCCGTTCCTCTTGGCAGCTGTGATCGCCTGGTCGAGTGCGGACGGGATCATCCGCCCTACCGGGTCGGTGGCGATGGGAATCGCCGCGTCGGTCCCAAACCCTGCCACACTGGCGGCTCGCGGAGTGGAGTAATGGGCCTCCGCCGAGAGAAAGACGACGGGCTGTTCGAGGGCGTGAATCCCAAGACGCTTGGCATCAGGGAATACTCGGTGCCGGGCGGCGAGCAGTGCCATCAGGTTCGAGATCGTGCCACCGGGGGTGAAGATTCCCTCCCCCTCACCTGCGGTGTAGCCGACACAGCGATTCATCCGTTCAATGAGGGCCGTCTCGACGAGCGTCCCCACCGGAGCGGCCTCGAAGGTGTACATCGAAGTATTCACCAAGGCAGTGATCCATTCGCCCAAGATGCCAGCCGGGTCGACGCCTCCGTAGAGTTGATTGAAGAAACGAGGATGTCCGGTGCGGACGCTATAACGGAGTGTTGTTTTTGCTGCGGCAAGGATCGCATCGATCGATTGGGCCTCGGAACCGAAGGAAAGGCCGAGTGCTTCCTGTAGTGCTGGGGGAGGGAGGTACTCCACGACCGGCGTGGCGGGGTCCTCGAGCGCTGCGAAATACTCCAGAGCCAACCGCACCGTGGGGGGGAGAAGTCGTGCGAGTTCGGATTCGGGTGACGTCTTGCCAGTCATGGGTATCGCAAGGAACGGGAAACGGTGCTGGCGAACGCCGGATGATAGGAACAGTCAGCGTTTAGGGCCAGAGGATGATGAGTATTCGTGTCCCACGGCCTACCCTGGCACTGATCTGGGACGTCCGTTACGGTCGTGTACTTAGGAGAGTTCTCACGTACATACGGCAGTTTGCTGGGCCCGACTTGGAAGGGGGGAGCATGTGTGGGTGTTGGGAGGTGGTGCGGCTGGCCAGCGGGAGCCTATGGCAGCACTTTGTGGAATGCAGGCTCGGACTGTCACGGAAGGAAGCCGCGCAGTTCCTGGGGTTCGCCTCGGGCGCGTTGCTAGACCGACATCTGCGGGACACGGGGTTGCCGCCGTTTCAGATGCTTCGGAACTGGGTATACGTCGTACTCCTAGTGGAGTGGAATGCAGCGGGGGTCTCCATTGCACACTGGGTGTTACGCCGGAATGGGGATCCTGCGGTGTACTACCGGTTTGTCCCCCGTGTGACAACATGTTCTTGGACGGAAGTGAGCGGTTCATGGTGAGAGGTTCTAGCTCAGTGCTGCGTGCGTTCTTTTCGATCGTCTTCGCTGTAGGGCCAGCCAGTGCCGTGGGCCAGGGGGAGGACCGACAAGCGTGTATCACATGGGACCAGCACGAGGAACAACGGCTGTCAGAGGGCAAGTCTAGACGGATGGGCCGTCCGCCAGCAGCGTTCTATACCGGAGTATTCGTCCGTGCCATAATTACCTTCAAGCGCGGTCCGGATAGCGTCGATGTCATGGAGGCCCTCAGGGAGTCCCGTGTCCTGGTTGGGAGCGTTATCTGCGGTTCCCCCGCAGCCGCAACTGACCTACGAGAAGGGGATGAGATTCTCATGGTTAATGGGAGGCCTTCCCATGAACGGGGCGTCCTCCCATCGCTCCAATACCCGAACCAGGCTGGAGTGGCCTTCCGGCTTAGGGTTCGGCGGGATAGGCAGACCAAGACGATCACCCTCCGGAGCGTCCGTAGACCACTGGAAACGGGAGGGCCTGGTGGTGGGTAGCGTCATGGGGTGTGGTAAGGCGGTCGTCGCCGTCTGGTTGCTTCCGGATAGCCGACGTGTTGTCCTCTTTGGCGGGCTCTGTTGGATCGCCGTGGCTGGGTGTCGCCACGGGGACGGTGTGCGGGAAGCACAAGGCCCCATCATTCGCGATAGCTCGGGCGTACAGGTTGTAGAGAACCGTGGGGCCGGTTTATGGACGGATGGAGACGGTTGGCGTGTCGCAGACCATCCTCTGGTGGAGATCGGTTCCGAAGATGGGGCGTCCGGTGCAGCGCTCTTTCGGGTGACCGGTGCGCTTCGCCTTTCCGACGGACGAATCGTCGTCGCCAACGGAGGGACGAGATGGGGGTGGAGTATGTCCAACTGTACCGCCTTTACCCGGGTCGTCTGGCTACCAGCAGGAGGGTACCATGAGGCGCTCGGAGTTGTACCAGAACACGGCGGTCGGGGTGCTGGTGGTGTGCGCAGTGGTGATCACGGGGCTTGTCGTGCGTCGGGAACTGACCGCCGCGCCGACAGGTGGGGCCACGAACTCCTCCGTACGCGAGATAGACCCGAAGATCGCGCGCGAACTTACAGCCCACGGTCACCTCATCGGCCCCGAAGACGCGCAACTGAAGATCGTGGAATTCGTGGATCTCGAATGCCCATTCTGCGCTATGGTCGAGGCCGCGCTGGCGGCCGAGTGCGCGGACGTCGAGGGAAAGTTCGGTACCTTCATCGAAGTGGTGTATGCGGCACAGGATTCTCTGGGGGTGCTCGACTGGAGTGACTTCGCTAGACGAGCCGGCATTCAGGACGTGGGCGAGTTCGAGGATTGTGTGAAGGATGCCAGGTTCGCGGATCGCGTCAGCGAAGACATCGCCGCTGCGAGGAGGGCCGGGGTCCGGGGCACGCCGACGTTCGTGGTCGGCAGCAGCGTATATCTGGGTCACCCATCGGGACCCGGTTTCCAGGAACTGATCAAACGGGCACTGGCAGAGGTCGATTAGCAGCTCGCAGCCGAACACTCCAATGTAGATCGTGATGAGTGGTTCGTTCAGTGCTCACTCCCACGCGTTCCCATTTCCTATGCCCTCCTTCCCATTTCCCCTCCCGACCCTAGAATACGGGGCAGGTCCTTCCATTGGGGAGGGTCCCCCAACTCCAAATGGTTCTCTCATGACGTCCACGATTCTCCGTTCCTTACGTACCCTTGGTTTATTCGGTCTCCTGACGACCTCGGTGGCGGCTCAGGCACCCAACCCAGCGCCACTGACCCTGGAGCGCATTTACGCCAGCGCCGAGTTTCGCGGCGACTTCTTGGGCCCAACCCGATGGTTGGACGATGGCCAAGCGTATACCACGCTCGAACCGGCGAATGGGGGTGGCCGAGATCTCGTTCGATATGAGACCGAGAGCGGCGCTCGGCAGGTGCTGATCGCGACGGCCGACCTCATCCCCACCGGGGGGACCCGCCCACTCTCGATCGAAGATTATGACTGGTCATCCGATCATGGCCGACTCTTGATCTACACCAACAGTGAACGGGTGTGGAGACGGAATACCCGAGGAGACTATTGGGTGCTCGAGCGCGCCTCCGGTCGGCTTACCAAGCTCGGTGGAGTCGAAGCTCAGCCGTCGACGCTCATGTTCGCCAAATTTTCCCCCGACGGAGAGCGGGTGGGGTATGTGCGTGAGCACGATCTCTATGTCGAGGAGCTGACCACTGGCGCCATCACCCGTCTGACAACCAACGGATCACGAACCACCATCAACGGCACGTTCGACTGGGTGTACGAAGAGGAGTTAGATCTCCGGGATGGATGGCGGTGGAGCCCTGACGGTCAACGTATCGCGTTTTGGCAACTCGACGCCACTGGCATCCGCGAGTTCGATTTGATCAACACCACTGACTCACTCTACTCCCAGGTTGTGCCAGTCCAATATCCCAAGGCCGGCGAGACCAACTCAGCCGCCCGGGTAGGGGTAATCTCCGCATCGGGTGGTCCGATACAGTGGCTTGCGTTGAAGGGCGATCCTCGCAACAACTACCCGGCTCGGATGGAATGGGCTGCCCGCAGTGATGAAGTCGTGATCCAGTACCTCAATCGCCTCCAAAACCGCCTCGATTTTCTGATGGGCGACGCCAACACCGGAGCGGTGCGGTCGATTCTGGTCGAGAAGGACAGTGCCTGGGTCGATGTGGTGGATGACATGGTGTGGACGGATGGAGGGAAAGCGTTTACCTGGGCTTCGGAACGCGACGGATGGAATCATATCTATCGCGTGAGCCGAGATGGCAAGGATATCCGCCTTCTCACTCCAGGCGCCTTCGATGTCCTGAACGTGGTTTCCATCGATACCCGTGGTGGGTACGTCTATTACATCGCGTCGCCGGACAATCCGACCGAGCGCTACCTCTTCCGAGTGCGATTGGACGGTCGCGGGAGCCCGGAGCGGCTCTCTCCTGCCGTGTCCGGGTCCCACAGCTACGTCGTCTCACCGAATTCCCAGTGGGCCTTCCATACCTTCTCCGCCTTTGGCCTTCCGCCATCCACCGATCTGGTCCATCTACCTGATCACCGTTCCGTGCGGACTCTCGTGGCCAACACCGCCCTCCAGGCTCGGGTGAAGGCCCTCCACCGCGGCCCGGTCACCTTCGAGACGATCTCCCTGGCGAATGGGACTGCGCTCAACGCGTGGGTGATGAAGCCAGCCGATTTTGATTCCACAAGGCGCTACCCGGTTTTGTTCTATGTCTACGGCGGCCCCGGGAGCCAGACCGTCCTTGATCGATGGGGGGGGGCCCGATACCTCTGGCATCTGATGTTGACTCAAAAGGGGTATGTTGTCGCCAGTGTCGATAATCGGGGGACCGGAGCCCGCGGTCGCGACTTCAAGAAGGTGGTGTACGGTCACCTGGGGGTGATTGAAACAGAAGATCAGGCCGCTGCCGCGAGGGCCCTTGCGGAACGCCCATGGGTTGATCCGAGTCGGATCGGGATTTGGGGCTGGAGCTACGGTGGATTCATGAGCCTCAATGGACTCTTTCGGGCACCAGGGACGTTTCACATGGCGATAGCTGTCGCCCCGGTGACCCACTGGCAGTACTATGACAACATCTATACCGAACGGTACAACGGACTCCCCCAGGACAACCGGGAGGGCTACGATAAAGGGTCCCCACTCAGCTACGTCTCCGGTATGCGAGGCGACCTACTTCTGGTACACGGTACGGGAGACGACAATGTGCACTACCAGAATTCAGAAGCTTTGATCAACGCGTTGGTGGATGCCAACAAGCCGTTCCAGTTCATGGCGTATCCGAATCGGACGCATTCCATCTCCGGTGGCATGACCTCACTCCACCTCCAGGAGTTATTGACCCGGTATTTGGACGACCATCTGATGCGCCGGCCCCAGCGGGAGGGGCTTACACCATAGACATGGGTGGACCAAGAGGAGGCCTCAATGACGTATGAGCAGATGGTAGAGGTGCTCGATTGGGCCGGGGGGCATGATCAGATGGTCCGTGTGGTCACCACCGATAACACGATAGTGATGGGCGTCCCCACAAGTGTTGATACCCATATCACTGCCCATGAGGTCTACTTGCGACCTGCGGGGATTGACGACACGGAAATCGCCATTTCGCTCGGCGACATCCAGATGGTGGAGCTGGTTGAGAGCTAGTTGTTCCGACTTGAAACATTCGGGTGACACCCTCCGTATCGTCACCCAACCGTCAGGGGTCACCATGGATAGGCACACGCTCGTCCTTTTCATTCCGGTTTTGTCGGTGTTTTTTGGTGGCCTCATCTTGCTCTCGCGGACCGCGATTGGAAAGGCGATGGCCCGGCGCATCGGTGGCGACCGGGATGCCGGGGGACCGGCTGCCAGGCTCGAAGCGATTGAAGATGAGCTTGATCGGCTCCGGCAAGAGTTGGGCGAAGCTCATGAACGCATCGATTTCACTGAGCGCTTGCTGGGGAATGTCGGTACACCTCCCGCGGGCGCGAACACGCCAATTTAAGGTCAAACACGCATGGGCGATCTCATACCGTTTGCGGGGATGGTAACCGGGATTCTCATCACCGGCATGGTTGGGTTTGCGGTTATGCGAGTATTCCAAGGTCCGGTGGGGCAGGCGATCGGTCGAAGGATTCATGGCGCGTCGAGCGATGATGCCGAGCTGGTGTTGTCCCTGCAGGAGATGACCGATCGAGTCGATCAGATGGAACAGCGATTGCTCGAGAGTGAAGAGCGCCTCGATTTTGCCGAGCGGTTATTAGCGGCAGGTTCGGGCACCTCTCCCAAGGCGGGGGGCTAGGAGTGGAGGATATCCTCGCCATTATTCTCATCTTCGGCGGAGGGACGGTTTGCGCGATCTCGTTTAGTCCGATCGGTCGAGCGATTAGCGATCGTATTCGAGGCCGGAGTGCTCAACCGGAGCCCGATCCCGAAGTGCTTGACGAACTGGAGCGGCTCCGAAACGAAATGGTCGAGGTTCAGGAGCGCCTCGATTTTACTGAACGGTTACTTACAGAGGCTTCCGCACTGCCAAACCCGGCAGATCCTGCTACCCCTTAGACGGAGAGGATAAGAACGTGATGGAAGGTGTCCTAGCGATCATCTTCATCTTTGGCGGCGGGACGTTGTTTCTCCTTTCCATGAGCCCGGTCGGCAAAGCATTCGCGGAGCGGGTGCGAGGACATCCGTCCGCACTCCAAGATCCCGAGGTCTTAGAGGAGCTGCATCAATTGCGGGAAGAGGTATCCGAACTCCACGAACGAGTGGACTTTGCCGAGCGCCTTTTGGCTGACCGGGGGACGGTGCCCGGCCTGCCGGACGGGGATAGGGGACAATGATCCTCACATTCCAAGGACCGTTCCCACCCTTTCCCCCAAGCGGTCCTCCCGAAGAGGTCATCGCGGTGATCAGCATCGCGGTGATCACTGCGGGGTTCTTTCTGTTACGCCCCTTGGTCCGGTCGTGGGCGCGGCGGATCGAGGGTCGCGCGGGATTCGAAGCGGTCACCGCCGAGCTGGATCAGGTGCGGGATCGACTTCAGGAGGTCGATGAACTCCACAATCGCGTGGCAGAATTGGAGGAACGGGTCGATTTTTCCGACCGACTCCTGGCACAACAAAGCCAACGGGTACTCCACGAAGGCAAGACCGATGTGGGTGAGAGATGAACCCAGAGAGCACGATGTGGATTGCCATTGGTCTGGCCACTCTTGCCGGGTCGGGCATGTTGACCGCTCTTTTCCTCGGGCCGATTGGTCGGGCGATCGGTCGACGTATCCAGGGCCGCATGGGAGAGAGCATCCCAGGAGACCTCGCCGACCAGCTTCAGGAGCTTCCAGACGTGGCGAAGCGACTCCAGGAGCTGGAGGATCGCGTGGATTTTGCCGAGCGATTGCTCTCAAGTGTGGGAGCCCCAGAGGATGAGGTGTCCGGGAGGCATCCGTGAGCCGCCGGCTGGGGCTCGACGTCTGGGATGTTGCCATTCACGTGGTTGTGACCATCGCACTTGCCGTGGCGATGGGTGAGGTTGTCGGCGGAAGTGACGCCGGCTGGGCTATCCCGGGGGTCATCGGCATTTCAGGAGTTGTTTTCGGAATCCGCCGCCGATTGGCTCTACGCCGGGCCCCTCCCGAGATCACCACCGGTGAGGTACAGATGGCGCGCTTGGATGAGATCGAGGAGCGTCTCTTCGATCTCGATCAGTCCCAGGGACGGCTCGCCGAACTGGAGGATCGAGTGGATTTCGCAGAGCGGCTCCTCGCCCAACGCGGCGATCTCGATCGGTTACCTGGAGTGCGGGAGGGGGCGGGCGAGTAGGCCGTAGTGCCGACTCTGGTGGGGGGTGTACATTTCACCGTTTGGTTTGTGGGCCGCTCGACCGGCCGGAAGGAGCGCCGATGGTCACGCAGGAAGACATCCAGTCCTATCTGGACCGCCTAGATGGTGGCGACCTTGGCACGGAGGAATTGGAAGAGGGTTTGTGGGTCCTCAAGACGCCGGACGGAGCCGAGGTGGTCGTTCATTACGCTCCGCCTGTGGTGCTGTTGCGAGTGCGCGTGATGGAGTCGCCAAGCGATGAAGGGCGTCGGGGAGAGCTGTATCGCCACCTTCTTGAACTCAACGCCAGTGATCTGGTCCATGGATCGTACGGGTTGGAGGGCGAGTACATCGTCCTGACCGATGCACACGAACTGGCCGACCTGGACTTCACCGAGTTCCAGGCCAGTTTCGATTCGATCACCTTGGCGCTCGCTTCTCACCTGGGCGCCTTGGCGTCATACCGCGAAAGGTAAGCTGCGATGGGAATCTGGGAACGTTTTACCACGATGTTTAGGTCCAATATCAACGACCTGATCTCGCGGGCCGAGAATCCGGAGAAGATGCTCAACACACTGATTCTCGATATGAAATCGCAGCTCGCGAAGGCGAAGCAACAGGCGGCATCAGCGATCGCCGACGAGAAGAAGCTCCAGGCCGACGCCGAAGCGATGAAGAAATCGGCCGAAGATTGGGAGCGACGCGCCATGCTTGCAGTTCAAGAGGGGCGAGACGACCTCGCGACCCAAGCGCTCATGCGATATAACGAGAGCCTCCAGGGGGCTCAACAACTTCACGAGACTTGGGTCCGGCATAAAGCCGAGACCGAGAAACTGAAGGGGTCGCTTCGAGGCCTGCACGACAAGATCGAAGAGGCCAAGCGCAAGAAAAATATCCTGGTTGCCCGGGCCAAGAGAGCCGAGGCGCAGCAGCGCATTCATGAGACGATGGCTGGGATGTCTGACAAGAGTGCGTTTGAAACCTTCGAGCGGATGGCCGAGCGAATCGAGGACGTCGAGCGCAAGGCGCTCGCGGCCGCGGAACTCCAGGAGGAGTTTCAAGGGGACTCGTTGGTTGATCAGTTCCAAGCACTCGAATACAAAGGCACCGCCGACCAACAGCTCCTCGACCTGAAGGTCAAGATGGGGATGCTTGAAGCGGGCGGTGACGAGGCCGCGAAACAGTTGGGAACGGGTGAGGACGATGTGGTGGATGCAGATGTCGTGGGTGAAGAGGTTGGGGATGGCCCCACGGACGACGCATAGTTTCTAGGATACGGTCGTTAGCCGGGCTCCTCCCTGGAGGGGTCCGGTTTCTCATTGACACAGCCTGACACGAAACGCCCATGATGCCTCTGCGGTATCTCATACTGGCCGATGGGGACTTTTCTCCCATGACGTCGAAGACGGCGAACGCCTTCATTCGATATCACCCGGAACGGGTCGTTGGTGTGATCGATAGGCGCCTCGCGGGACGCACCGTTGAGTCGATTCTCGGCTTCGGCGGTTCCATTCCGATCGTGGGGACGATGGCGGAGGGGCTGGCACTCGGTCCCGATGCGGTGATGATTGGGATCGCACCGATCGGGGGTCGACTCCCTGAGGATTGGAAGGCGGGGCTTCTCGACGCCCTTGATGCCGGCTGTGATGTGTGGAGCGGGTTGCACACCTTCCTCAGCGACGACCCCCAATTGGCGGCGCGGGCAAAAGAGCGAGGCTGTACCATTCACGACCTTCGACGGCCGCCCCCATCTCTCCCGGTCGCTTCCGGGAGGGCACGGCATGTTGCTCCCTTTGTGATCCTGACGGTAGGTACCGATTGTAACGTCGGTAAGATGACCGCGCAGCTGCAGCTGACCCATGCATTGAACCAGCGTGGGATCCGTACTCGGTTCGTACCGACTGGGCAGACCGGTATCCTCATTGAAGGGTGGGGGACCGGTGTCGATGCGGTGGCTGCCGATTTTATCGCTGGGGCCACCGAGGAACTCGTACTCAAGGCGGCGAGCGATCAGCCGGACGTCATCCTCGTCGAGGGGCAGGGGAGCCTGAATCATCCAGGATATTCTGGCGTCACCCTCGGACTGGTACACGGTGCCTGTCCCGATGCGCTCGTCCTCTGTCATCAGGCGGGGCGCTCCTTCATCGGGGAGTACCGGGAGGCGGAGTGGACAGCAATCCCGCCATTGTCGGCGTATATCGAAGCCTATGAACTCGTGGCCGGCATGGTCCATCCGACGCGTGTGATTGGTATTGCGTTGAATACGGTCGATTGCGAAGACGAGGAAGCTCGTGCCGCCTGTGAACAGGCGCGTGACGCGACGGGACTACCGGTGAATGACCTGGTCCGATATGGCGACAACTCCGAGCTGGTGGACGCGGTCGAGGAGGCGCTGCAGAACTATCGTCTTGCACGGGAGGATGCTGGCGCGGTGTAGACGGTGCTTCGCTATCGCTGGTCTTCCCCCACCATCCTCGCCAATCGTTCCCCGATCATCACAGTCGGTGCGTGGGTATGCCCACTGATGATCTCTGGCATGACCGACGCATCGGCGATCCGGAGTCCATCGAGCCCTCGAACCCGCAATCGCGCGTCGACCACCGCGAGTGGGTCCCGGTCCGTTCCCATCTTACAGGTTCCAACAGGGTGGTAGAGGGTCTCTGCGGTAGCACGGAGGTGAGTCAAGATATCGCCATCCGATTCGGTCCCCAGCCCTGGAAGAACCTCACTGCCACGATAGGGCGCGAAGGCTTCATGGGCCGCGATGCGCCGCAACCGACGGAAAGCTTCGAGCAAACGTTCGTGGTCAGCAGATGCGGTGAGGTATTCCGGATCGATCACGATGCGGCTGGCCGCTCCCTGTCCTGCGGCGAGACGGACCGTTCCTCGGCTCGCGGGATGCAGAAGGACCGCCCCAATCGTGTAGTAGTCTCCGCTTGGTCGATGGAAGCCGTGGTTGGAAAACCAAACGGGACCAAAGATGAATTCGATGTCTGACTGCCCGCCTGGACGGGCGTCATCGGTCCAAAAGGCGCCGGCTTCCGCAACCGGTGACCGAAGGGGGCCGCGCCGGGTGAAGAGCCAGCGCATCAGGTTTCCAACCGTGTCCGCCCGATCCAGGGTGATCGGTTGAGTGCACCGATGGGTGAGCCCCGCGGTCAGGTGATCCTGCAGGTTATGTCCAACGCCCGGGAGGTCGACTACAACGGGGATGCCCGCAGCAATCAGATCAGATGCCGGCCCGATCCCTGAGGCCAGAAGGAGGTGGGGGGAGTTGAGCGCACCGCCGGCGAGGACAACCGCCACCCGAGCGCGGAGCTGAACGTGCTGCCCATCCCGTACCGCCTCCACTCCAACCGCTCGGCCCTCTTCGACGACTACACGGGACACCTTCGTGTTGAGCCAAAGGGTGACCGATGATGGTGCGTTCGCGCCAAGATACGCGTTGGCGGCACTCCATCGGCGACCGTTCCGCGTCGTGGTCTGAAAGAAACCGCTGGTCTGTCCTCGAGCGCCAAGAAACACTCGTTCCTGGGGGAAGCCCTCGGAGGCAATCGCCTGGAGGAAGGCGTGGGATAATAGGTTAGGGGACCGCTGCGTCTCGACGATCAGGGCCAGCCGATCGAACCACGGTGCGACGTCGTCCCACCCCCATCCGATGTTCCCCAGGTCGCGCCACCGATCATAATCTGCAGGATGCCCGGTGGTGTAGATCATCGCGTTGATCGCACTGGATCCGCCCAGGACCTTTCCCCGGGGCCAATAGGATCGCCGGTTATGCAGATGTGTTTGGGGGAGTGTCTCGTATCCCCAGTCAAGGTCGGACTTGAACAACTTGGAGAACGCTGCCGGGATCTGAACCTCAAGGCGTCGACCCCGGCCGCCGGCTTCGAGGAGGAGAACCCGGTGGCCCTGCTCCCCAAGCCGAGCGGCCGCAGCACACCCACCCGAACCGGCGCCAACCACGATCACATCCCAGTTCATGGCGGAGGCTCGGTGTCGTCTTCATGGAGCGCACGAAGCGCCGGGGAGGTGAGATCGTCGAACGCACCGGTCCTGGCAGCCCACACAAATCCGGCGATCGCTGCGCCAACCATGATGAGTACCAGCGGGAGAACGAGATACAGCACGCTCATCGATCCGTCCGAAACGATCGCGCCCGCCACGAATAGACGATCACGGTGAGGGAACTGGCCGGCATCAGTATCGCCGCAAGGAAAGGGGACAAGAGGCCCATCACGGCCAACGTCGTGCCGGCGATGTTGTAGGCCAGGGAGAACAAGATGTTCGTTCGAACGATCCGAATGGTGCTCGTCGCGCCACGGTAGAGATCGTATACGCCAGCCAGTCCCGGGTCGGCTTCGGACAGGTGCACATCGGCCGTAAGCAGGCTTGTTTCGGCGCTCCCGTGGACGGCGATCCCAGCGGTGGCAGCTGCCATCGCCGCCGCATCGTTCACCCCATCGCCCACCATCACAACAGGCCTGGGGTACGTGTCAGCCACACGCGCCACCTTATCCTCGGGCGTCTGTTCGGCGAAGATCTCCTGTGCCCGGAACCCCAAGGTGGTGCCAATGCGATTGGCGACCGCTGCCGCATCGCCGGTGAGGAGGCAGAGGCGCCAGCCCGCCTGCCGGAGCGTGTCGAGATGTCCTCGGGTTCCGGGGCGGATTCGATCGCCGAACCCGGCGGAACCAACGACCTGTCCCCCCACGCCAACCACGATCGGTGTGAGATGGACAGGGAGCGAGGGGGGGGGGAGGTGAGCCGCACCGAGTTGGGAGGCGACAAACGATGGTGATCCCACCACGACCGAGACGCCATCCACCGTTCCTTCAACGCCATGGCCAATCACCTGTCGAACGGATGTGGCCGTTGGCGATGGCGTGGAGGCCCATGCACGCCGAAAGCCGCGCGCGACAGGATGGAGGGCATCGCGCTCCACCGCCAGAACCTTGGAGCGCACCTCAACCGGAATGCGGTCGACCACCAGTGTGGTGTTCCCTTCCGTGAGGGTTCCAGTCTTGTCCACGAACATCGTGCCCGGTTGCAGGCCGAGTGTTTCCAGGACCGCACCATCCTTAATCAACATGCCTGCGCGTGCGGCCTGGCCTATCGCCGAGGACACAGCGAGAGGCGTGGCGAGGGCGAGGGCGCAAGGACAGGTGACGATGAGGAGTGCTATCGCATGATCGATAGCGAGTGAGGGGTCGTGAGGCCACCAGACGCCGAGCGTGATGACGGCGAGCAGGAGCACGACACCAACGAACCATCCCGCAGTACGTTGGGCAAGTTGCACGAGTGGTGTGCGCCGACGGGCGCCCTCCGCGACCATCCCAAGCACCTTGCCCAGGCGACTCTCTTCTCCCGACGCACTCGCCACGATGGCCAGGGTGCTCGAGAGATTGATCGCACCCGCCCAGACGACGTCGGCTGGGCCAACCGCCACGGGCGCCGACTCACCTGAGAGCATGGCGTTGTTGAGGTCCGAGGTGCCCGCCGTGACCCTGCCATCGACCGGGATCCGCTCCCCCGCCCATACCTGCACCACCATACCGGGAAGAAGTGCTTCAGTGGGAACAACCTGGACCGAGCCGGTGATGGAGTCGAGGAGACGGGCCGTCGACGGAGCTACCGAGTAGAGGAGTTCGGCGCGGTCGAGTGCGGCCCGCTGTGCTCTGTGTTGGAGGTATCGCCCGACCAGCAGCAGGAACACAAGGACGGAAACGCCGTCAAAATATACTGGCCCCGTATCCATTACTGTATTCCAGAACCCTCGTCCGTACCCCGCGGTGAGGGCAATCGCGATCGGCAGGTCCATATGGAGGGATCGGGTACGTAGCGACGCGTAACCTCCCCGAAGGAAGACCAATCCTGGTCCGCCTACCGCGGCGGTAGTGAGCCCCAGACTGATCCATCGGAAGAATCGCTCGGTCGCCTGATCCATCCCCGAAAACCAGCCTCCGTACATGGCCACCGCGATCAACATCACATTGGCAGCGAGGGCTCCGGCAATGCCCATCCGAGCGATCTGCGATCGGTCCTCTCGTCGTCGAACAGCATCGGCATCGGCCCCCCGAAAGGGGTGGGGACGATAGCCCAGGGTATCCAACATTCTGGCGATGGCCGAGAGGGCGACGGTCGTTGAATCCCACCAGATCTGCGCTCGCCCGCGTGGCAAATCCAACTCGGCTCGGATTACGCCGGGGAGGAGACGGGGGAGTCGCTCGACCAGCCAGATACACGCCGAGCAGTGGACGCCTTCGAGATAGAGATCGGTCGTGGAGTGCAGCCCGGCTTTCCGGACGTAAAGTTGAGTGAAGGTATCGTGATCGAACTCGTCATATGGTCGACCGGACCCGTTGGCCGGCTGGCCCTCACGCTCCGCGTGCCGGTAGTAGCCCCCGAGGCCGTGGGAGTGGAGAATATCCCACACCACGCGGCACCCCTGGCAGCAGAACACCTCTTCTGTGGGAGTGGCTCCAGGGACGGGTTGTCCGCAGTGAGTGCATTCAGGTGTGGCCGACGCCCGGGTCCTAGTGGCCGGCATGTCCAACTCCGCTTGAGAGCAGTTGGGGGTCTAGTCGACCAAAGAGCGTCAGGAATCCGAGGAGAAGGACGACGACCGCGGTGGCCAACGGGAGTCGCTGGCCGACCGCTCCCAGGACGCGGCGAGCCGTCCAGGCGACGGTCAACAGCATTGGAACGGTTCCGACCCAAAACACACCCATCGTGACCGCCCCACCCATCGCGGATCCTGTGCCAGCCGCAGTGGCCACGAATACCCAGAGCCACCCGCAGGGGAGGATCGCGGTGAGCAGCCCCAGGCCAAATGCCCGAACGGATACGGACCGGTTGGCAAGCGGGGCGGCGAGGCGTCGAGCGAGCTGCCCGGTTCGGTGCGTGCCGGGCCATCGGGGGCGGAGTCCAAGGGCGCGCCCGATCGAGAACATCCCCCAAAGAATCATGAAGAGCCCAGCCATCATGGCCGACGTCCGGGGAAGGCCAGGTGCGAGGGCCGCGAGATCAGCACTACTTCCAACGAAACCAGCCAGGGCACCCATGGTGAGGTAGGAAAGGAGTCTCGCACCGTGATAGGCGAGGTGGCTTAGGTGGAGAGTGGGCGCGTCGGGGTCATGGGCGTAGAGGCAGACAAAGGGACCACACATGGCGAGGCAATGCGGGCTTCCGAGGATGCTGGCGATGAGGACTGGCAGCACGACGGTCATCGGTCGGGCGGAGGGACGGATTCGAGACGGAGGGTGGCAACATAATGATCGGTGGCCCGCACGGCACTGAGCCGCACCTCCCATCGCCCCGATCGGGTTGAGGGAACAGTCCCCAGAAATCCACTGTCGATCGTTGGAGTGAAGACTAGGGGATAGATGATCGCTGCGCGTGCTGTGTGCCGGGCATTCGCAGACAGCCTGACGTCTTGCATTGGTTGGCCATCCGGATCCCGCACCGTCACGCGGAGCTGGGTGCCATTGGCGACAGCGGTCAGGGACGCGTCCACCGACCACCCGAGTGCAGCACTCCTCCTGGACCGTGCGGTGGTGGAATCCCAGTGGATTGCCTGCTGGTAGTAGTCAGGTTCTACCGCAAAGGAAGGATCGGAATTGGCAACTCGCCAGAGCCAAGCGTTTCCAGCGACCGTGAGACCCAGAACGATCGTGAGACTCCAGGGCCACCAGCGTCCGCTTCCACCCATCCTGGTCATCGATGCTCATCCTGATCGGGAGGGGGTTCGGGGCCGACCATCATGTACTGATACGTTCCAACGAACCCGGCACCATCCTCCAGGCGGATCGTGACTGTTCGCGCACCGTTGACAAAGCTGGTCGGTGGAATGACGACGAAGATACTGGTCTCGTCAACGGCCCCACCGGTTACCTGAAGGGGATTGATTGGGGCGACAAGGGTGAGGTCGGGCGCGTCTGGGAGTGAGATCGTATATGAGCGGGAGGTGCGTTGCCGGTTCGTGACCTTGAGCCGGAGTTGGTTGACGATACTCCCGTTCGCCTCTTGGGAGAACGGTGCTCCTCCGCCACGGAGAATGGTGACATCGGTGTCACTCTTGGTGCCGAGGGCAAAGCCCAAGGCTCCGAGGGAAAGAAGGAGAAGCGCCGGATAGATCACCACTCGGGGGCGGAGCAGGCGACGACGACCTGTCGCGAGACTCTCCTGGGATGAGTATCGAATGAGGCCCCGGGGCCGGCCGACACGATCCATGATCTGGTCACAGGCGTCGATGCACTGGGTGCAGTGAATACACTCCATCTGCAACCCGTCCCGAATATCGATCCCCGTGGGGCAGGTTAGCACGCATGCTTGGCAATCGATGCAGTCACCAGCCCCAGATGGGGCTTTGTGCACAGAACGGTGCCGGGGTTCACCGCGCTGCTCATCATATCCCACGATCACCGATTGTCGGTCGAGCAGAACCGATTGCAACCGACCGTATGGGCAGGCCACGAGACAGGTCTGCTCTCGGAAATACGTGAAGTTGGCGAAGATGGCGGCGGTCGTGCCGGCCATAACGAGAAAGGACGTCGGATGCTCCCACGGCGACTGACGGACCCACACCAGCAACTGATCGATCCCGACAAAATAGGCGAGAAAGGTGTGGGCCAGGAAAAGGGCGAGAAAGAGATAGACCCCGTACTTGACGATCCGCTGCCGGGGCAAGCGCTTGCCTTCCCGATCGAGGAGCATCGATCCCGTGCGACCCCCTTCGAGCCAGCGCTCGATCGGGCGAAAGAGGAACTCGAGATACACCGTCTGGGGGCAGGCCCACCCACACCACGCTCGTCCCACCATCGCCGTCAACAGAAAGATTGCGATGGCAGCACTCACCATGAGCAACATGAGCAACAGGGTGTCGGTCGGAAGAAACGTCGTTCCGAGGATGGTGAATTGTCGGCGCGGTATGTCGAGGAAGATGAGTGGCTTGCCTCGAACCGGTATGTACGGGATGACGAAGAAGACCAGCATGAGGCCGTACGCCACTGCGCGACGGGCCTTCCAAAACCGGCCGGTGGACTGCTTAGGCCGGATCCACCGTCGGGATCCGTCTTCGTTCAGGGTTGCGAGGACCCTGCCAGGGGCACGAGCTGCCGGTCCCGAAGTCACCGAGGCGGAACCTCTGGTTCGACGGATGGTTCGTGGCGCTCTCCTTCAGGCGGTTTGGGCGCCGCCGGTGTGGTTCCGCCAAGACTCATCACGTAGGTCGTCACCTGTGTCACCTCGTCCGGTGTGAGGACCCTGTCCCACGCCGGCATTCCTTTCGTCAGCACACCGGCGGAAATCGTACGGTGGATCTCGCTTGGGGCAGCACCATGGAGCCAGAATGCATCGGTGAGGTTGGGGCCGATGATCCCGCCGCCATCTGCGCCGTGGCAGACGGCACACCGGGTTCCATAGATCGTTGCTCCTGCTGCCACGAGGTCGGGGCGCCCGGACATCACGGTGAGCGCACTATCCGTGGCTCCACTTGCCACAGCCTCGCCGCTGCCGCGGATGGCGTTCGCTGCTTCCACATCGGCCTCGTACACAGCCACTCGGCCAGCGCCCATGCCGATCCCGGGGACGTTGAGGACATAGAGAATGGAATAGACGATGGTGATCCAGAAGAGCCACACCCACCATCGCGGGAGCGGGTTGTCATACTCCTGGATACCGTCGTACTCGTGGTCGAGTAACAGGGGATCGTTAGGGGTAGGATCCGTCATTGCGTTCCTCCGTTAGCGTCGGAAGAGAACGGGGAATCATCGTCGAGAGGGAGGCGACTGAGCCGGTCGAATTCCTGGCGTCGACTCGGGGCCATCACCGCGATCAGGATCGTCACGAATGCAGCAAGGAAGAGCACCAGTGCGGCTTCGGCCCAACCGGAAAGACCGGCCGCTGCCATGATATCGGAGAGACGCATGTTATTGGGTTCCTCCCGTTTGGTTCGCCGCTGGAACTGCACGGCTGAGGTCAGTGCCAAGTCGTTGGAGATAGGCGACCATCGCGACGATCTCTTTGTCGCTCAGGTCTGAAGGGCCACCCTGTGCCTCGATTGCCTCGGCCAGCGCCTGCGCCTGCTCCCGGGCCATCGCTGGGGCCCGTTCAATCGCAGCCCCATAGGGGACGCCCAGCATAGCCATCACATCGACCCGGCCCTGAATCCCTTCAAAATCGAGGGGGTTGCGCAGGAGGTGGCTATATCCCGGCATGATTGAGTTCGGGGTAATCGCGCTTGGGTCCTCCATGTGGCGCACATGCCAGAGGTCGGGGTACTTCCCCCCTTCGCGCGCCAGGTCGGGCCCGATCCGCCGGGAGCCCCAAAGGAAGGGGTGTTCATAGACCGACTCTCCCGGTTTGCTGTATTCGCCGTAGCGTTCCGTCTCGTGGCGGAGCGGGCGAATCATCTGGCTGTGACAGTTAAAGCACCCTTCGCGGATGTAGATATCGCGGCCTGCCAGTTCCAGCGGCGTGTAGGGTTGCACACTGGCGATCGTGGGAACGTTCGATCGAATCAAGAAGGTGGGGATGATCTCGAATAGAGACGCCACGACCACGGCCACTAGGACCATGACGGTAAAGGTGAGCGGAAGGCGCTCCCACGTCCGATGCCAGGCGGCCTGGAGGAACCGGCGGTACCATCCCAGGGTTGGTGGGGTGGATGGCGCGAGGGCAGCCACCGGGAGCAGGCGAGGCGCCTGGATGACGGGGACCGTGTAGGTCGTCGGCCGACTGCGCCAGGTCATGACAATGTTGTAGGCGAAGATCAGCATGCCGGTGAGGTAGAGTGCGCCTCCAGCGACGCGTACCCAATACATCGGAAGTAACCGGACCACGGTCTCCACAAAGTCAGGGAACTGCAGGCGACCGGTCTCATCGAAGGCCCGCCACATCAGCCCCTGGGTGAGGCCCGCGTTATAGATCGCCGTGACATAGAGGAGGATGCCAAGGGTCGCGACCCAAAAGTGAATCTCGGCGAGCTTGATGCTGTGCAGCTTGGTTTGGAAGAGGCGGGGGGCCAGCCAGTATGCCATCCCCGCTGCCATGAAGCCATTCCAACCCAATGCACCGGTATGGACATGGGCGATCACCCAGTCGGTGTAGTGGGCCAAGGCGTTGACGCTCTTGATCGAGAGCATTGGTCCTTCAAAGGTCGACATCCCGTAGGCGGTTATGGCGACGACGAAGAATTTGAGGACCGGGTCTTCCGCCACCTTGCGCCAAGCACCGCGAAGGGTCAGCAGCCCGTTCACCATCCCACCCCAACTTGGCATCCAAAGCATGATGGAAAAGACCATCCCCAGTGTCGAGGCCCACTCGGGTAGTGCGGTGTAGTGGAGATGGTGGGGGCCAGCCCAGATATAGAGAAAGACCAACGACCAAAAGTGGAGAATCGATAACCGATAGCTGAAGATGGGGCGCTCGGCCGCCTTCGGCATGAAGTAATACATAAGGCCAAGGAACGGAGTCGTCAGGAAAAAGGCGACCGCGTTGTGACCATACCACCACTGCATGAAGGCATCTTGGACGCCAGCATAGAGCGAGTAGCTCTTAAACAACGTGACCGGCAGCGACAGGTTGTTGAAGATGTGCAAGATGGCCACGGTCACGATACTGGCGATGTAAAACCAGATGGCCACATACAGATGGCGCTCTCGACGGCGGGCAATGGTACCGAAAAAATTGACTGCAAAAATCACCCATACGATGGTAATCGCGATGTCAATCGGCCATTCCAGTTCCGCGTATTCTTTGGCCTGGGTGAATCCCAGGGGCAGCGTCAGGGCCGCGGAGACAATGATCAGTTGCCATCCCCAAAAATGAAGCGTGCTCAAGGTGTCGCTGAACATTCGCGCTTTGAGCAATCGTTGGGTTGAGTAGTACGCCCCAGTGAAGAACGCGTTCCCCGCGAAGGCGAAGATGACCGCATTGGTGTGGAGCGGTCGCAGCCGTCCGAACGACAACCACGGGATGTCAAAGTTGAAGGCGGGGTTGGCCAGTTGGAGGGCGATCACCAATCCCACCAGCATTCCCACCACCCCCCAGAGGAGGGTTGCGGTGAGGAATTTCCGTACTATCGCGTCATCGTACGAGAATGACTCGAGCGGGGAGGTCATGAAGTCTCCTAGCGGCAACGTGAGGATCTGGGGACAGAGCCCACCGGACCCACTGACAAATCCGGTCGGGACCATTGATGATGATTGTCATGAAGATACTCTGGAACCGGGCCAAGCCGTGCGGAGAGCATTGGCGATGACCGCGACGTCAATCCCCTCCTGTAGCACCGCGCCAACCGCCGGGGTAATGCCCCCCGCGGCCGCGAAGATCATCGCCACCCCACTCAATCCGAGCCCCCACCAGAGGCTCTGGTGCGCGATGCGGAGGGTTCGCCGTCCAATTGCCACCGCTTGGGGGACCCGGTTCAACTGATCCCCCAGGAGAACCACATCGGCCGATTCGGCACTGATCCCCCCGCCGTGGCTGGCCAAGGCCATTCCGACAGTGGCAAAACTTAGTGCTGGCGCATCGTTGGTTCCATCTCCCACCATAAGGACAACGGCCTTGTCCTGTTCGAGGGCAGCCACGGCCGCAAGCTTTTCATCCGGGAGGAGTCCACCGTGCGCTTCACCGAAGTGGAGCTCCGCTGCCAACGCGGAGACGTTGTCGGGGTCGTCACCAGAGAGGAGGACCGTGCGATCGATGCCAAGGCTCCGGAGAGATTGCAACGCGGCGGCAGCATCGGGGCGAATCCGATCGGAAAAGCTGATACGTCCAACCAACCGGCCATCGACGGCGACCAAGGCGCTCAGATCATGTCGCACTGGTGAAAACGAAACATGACCGATCCCCGGCTCCAGCTCCCGGACCAAGCTGGTAGATCCAACTACAACCCGACGCCCTTCGACCGTGCCCCGAACCCCCCGGCCGGGGAACTCCTCCGTAGCGGTCGTCGGGAGGAGAGGGATCTGTCGTTCGCTCGCGGCACGTTCAATACTCCGGGCAAGCGGATGGCTTGCCCCATGCTCGACCGCACTCGCCCAGGAGAGGATTTGGTTTTCGTTCACTGCGCCGGCCGACTCCACCATGACCACCTCCGGGCGACCAACCGTCAGTGTTCCGGTCTTGTCAAATACCACGGTATTCACCCGCGCGAGCGATTCGAGCGCCCCACCATGTCGGATAATGATCTGGTCACGAGCCGCACGGTTCACTCCTCCGAGAATCGCAACCGGTGTCGCCAGCAGCATAGGGCAGGGGGTCGCAACGACGAGAACGGCGAGAACACGAAGTGCCTCGCCGCTTGCGAACCATGCCAGAACGCAGACCCCGAGCGTGAGTGGCGTGAACCAAATCGCGAACCGGTCCGCAACACGCTGCACCGGAGCCTTGCTTGCTTGGGCATGGCGAACCAATTCGACCACGCGGGCGTAGAGGCTTTCACGCGCCGGGGCGGTAACCGACAGCGTGAGTGGTCCGGATAGATTGACCATCCCGCTCTGCAACGAGGTGCCGAGGGTCGCGGTCAGCGGAAGCGGTTCTCCTGTGACCCGGGCGGTATCAACAGAAGAGTGTCCCGCCACGACGGTGCCGTCGCACGGGACCATCTCCCCGGGCCTGACGAGGAGCCGATCTCCGACAACAACACGATCGACCGAGACATCATCCACGACACCGGGGGCAGCGATCCGGTGGGCGATCTGCGGCGCCTCCGCCTCCAAGAGACGGACTGCCGCCGTTGCCCGGGACACGGCGTGGGCTTCCAAGGCCGCGCCACCAGATTGCATGAGGACGATGATGAGTCCTGCGAACGGTTGGTCGAGGAACATCGCCGTCAGGATGGCAAGGGCGGCAACTAAGTCGGTCGCCCAACGACCGTGTAGAATGCCGCGCACGGTATCCCAGAGGACCGGGATCCCAAATCCGTAGAGGGCGATGTGCCAGAAAAGGTCGACGTAAGGGGACGTCGCCGGATGAAGGAGGCCGAGCGCACCCAGCACCAGGGCGAGAAGGGTGGCGGCCGGGAGACGCACAACCGCCGGAACGGCACTCACCGTCGGGAGACAGCCTCGGTCGTGGGCCGGAGGGCGAACCCGACCCCACGGATGGTCTCGATTTTCTCCAACGCAGATGCTTGCTTCAGCTTCCGCCGGAGATTCCCGATATGCACGTCGACCACGTTGCTCTCGGGATCAAAATGCATATCCCACACCTTTTCCAACAGTGAAGTCCTCCGCACGACCTCCTCCGGGTGAAGGAGGAAATACTCGAGTAGCTGAAACTCTTTTGCGGTCAGGTCGATGATCTGGTCGACCACCGTCACAGTGTGACGAAGCCGGTCCATAACGATCGTCCCAAAGCGAAGGGTTTCCATCCGCTCAGCGCCGCCCCGTCTGGCAAGGGCTCGAACCCGGGCAAGGAGTTCCTCGAACCGAAATGGCTTGGCCAGATAGTCGTCGGCACCCGCATCCAATCCGCGGACAATATCTTCGACGGCGTCGCGGGAGGTGAGCATGAGAATGGGTGTACTCCGTCCCTCCCGCCGCAACTCCATCGCAACCTGGAATCCGTTCTTCTTCGGCAGCATGATGTCCAGAAGAATCACGTCATATTGGTAGACGTGGGCCATCATCGTTGCCTCCTCGCCATCCGAGGCGACATCAACGACATAGCCCTCTTCCTTGAGGCCAAGCTCGATAAACCCGGCCACCTTCCGATCATCTTCGACGACGAGAACTTTCATGGACCTAGTCTACTCCAAGGCGTATGAACCAGGCGTCAAGTGATCATGAAGAATACTTCATATTGTGGTGTGAGGTAACTCCAACAACAACCGCCCACCACCACCCGGTTCATGGGTGGCAGAAAGCTCTCCGCCCAAGAGCCGGGCGAGGCGGCGTGAGAGGGGGAGCCCAAGTCCAACGCCGCGTCGTTCATCGCCAGCGGTCGTTTCGTAGACATCGAAGATCCGTTCCAACTCAGCCTCCCGAATCCCTGGGCCGTCGTCATTGACCTGAATCTGGACCCGATCCCCCGAGGGGACCGCCACGACGTGAATCTGTCCGGACGGGGGGGAATGCCGGATGGCATTTCGGAGAAGGTTAACTAGGATCTGTTCCACCCGGCTGGCGTCGGTGAGACAGTTGGTAAGGCGGTCGTCGATATCCAAAGTCAGGCGCAACCCGTTGGCTTCGATGTCAGGGTGTACGCGGCTTACGGCATGCTGGATCATGCCACCGCATTGGACCTCCCGCAGCACCGGTTTGAGGCGGTCCTCATCAAGCCGACTGAGATCGAGGAGGTCGTTGATTAGCTCCTTGGCCGCCGAAGCCGAGTCGAGCACTTCGTAGGCTGCCCGCGGAACAGTCTCGCCCTTCTTACTTCGAACCAGCATCTCCGCCCAGCCGAAGACAGCGGCGAGGGCGTTTCGAAGTTCGTGATTCACCATCGCAAAGAATCGCTCGCGTGTGCGATGGAGCGATTGGACCTCGGAGAGGAGCCGAGCGCTCTCCTCGTGGAGGCGCGCATTGTCGATCGCGGCGGCCGCCGTCCGGGCGAGGAGGACCAGGACGTGCTCATCCTCCGCGGAAAAGGATCCGGCCCCGACCTTTTCAGTGAGGTAGAGGTTCCCAAGGACCCCCCTTCGTCCGACGACAGGGGTGCCCAAGAAGGATCGCATTGGCGGGTGATTCGGAGGGAAGCCGACGGCGACGGGGTGGTTTACCATATCCTCGATCCGAACCGGATGTTCCCCCTTCACCACGAGGCCGAGGATACCCACCCCCTGGGGGATGGGACCGATTCGTGACCGTTCCTGATCAGTCACACCCGAAGAATGGAACGCTTCGAGGGTCTTTCCATCGGGTCCGAATCGACCGAAAGCGGCGTATCGGGCACCGATGACGGTTCGGGCGAGATCGGTGACATGCTGCAAGACGGAATCCAGGGAAACTTCCCGCGTCAGGAGGTTCCCCTTGTCGACCAGTTGCTCCAAGCGCTTGGCCAGGGTCAACGGGTTGGGATGAGCACTCGGATCGGTAGATGTCACCATCTCATTCTAACGAAACTTCGCCTTTCCTTCATCTTATCTTCATGCAAGAGGGCCTACTGTCGTTCCATGGTAAGCCGTAGGATTCTCGCCGCAACTGACGATTCGCCCGCTGGATCGCATGCCGTCGCCCGGGCAACACACGTCTCCAAGGTCATTAATGGCCAGATGGAGATCCTCCAGGTGGTGTCCGGTCCGCGCGCCCCACAAAGCGTTCCTGATGACGGTCGGAGGGTATGCACTGGAATCCCGGGGATTGAAATCGTGCATCGCGCTGAGGCGTTCGGGGCCAACCTGCTCATTCTTGGCCGGCACTTGCGAGGGGCTTTGGGAAAGCCGCACCTCGGGCCCACGGCTGATGCCGTCGTCCGCCGGAGCCCCGTTCCGTGTCTCTTTGTCCCCGTTGGCCAAACAGGTTTTGGCGATATTGTTGTTGCCCTTGATGGCACCGAGCGCGGATTCCGCGTCTTGGAGTGTGCTGAGCGGGTGTATCCGTGGTTGGAAGCGAAATGGATCCGAGTTGTGACCGTTGAGCCTCTCCGGCACCGTGATGCGACGACGGGTGAGGCGTACTCCCCTTCCGGCCGCGAAGTACGTCTCCAGGGCTGGATGGAGAGTCGGGAGACGGGCATTGCCCAGCCTGATGACCTCACGGTGCATTACGGGGATCCGGTCGGAGGGGTGCTCGGAATGATTGGGCACCCGGAGGGCTCGTTGCTGGTTGTCGGATATCATCGGGGGGGCCCGGCTGGGGTCGTGACGTCGACCGGGGTGGGTCGGGCTCTCCTATATACTGCTCCTTGTGCCGTTCTCACCGTGCCTCTTTGAGATGAGTCGCCCCCGTGCGCTCCCAAACGTCGGTCGTCTCGACCAGGTGATCCGTTTCGTCCTCGGCGTTCTGCTGCTCGGTCTCTATGGTGCCCTCGATTCGCCGTGGAAGTACCTGACTCTGTTTGGTCTTGTCCTGATTGGAACGGCCATCTCGAGGCGCTGTCCCCTCTACGCTTCTTTCGGCATCCAAACCGTCCGGCAACCCCCACACGACGGCCCATCCGCCAGCTGAGGCTTGGCACGGCTATCGTGCTGTCGCCAGGACCCGGGCAGCGTCGCTCCGCGTAATCACCCCGATCAGTTCTCCCTCCAGCATGACAAAGAGGCGGTGAACGTCGGCATAGAGCATCTGGCGGGCCGCTTCCTTCACCTCCGCGCCAGGATCGATGGTCAACGGGTTCCGAGCCATCAACTCTGCAACGATGGTTTCCCGAAAGAGCTGTTCCCGGCCTTCAGCACTGTCGTGTTCCGCCTCCGCAATAAGGAGGTCGGATGCCGAGATCGCCCCCACCAGTGTCCCAACCCGGTTCACGACGGGGGCCCCGCTGACATGCGCGTCGGCCAAGATGGCCACCACCTCCGCCACCGAGGCGTCCGAGCGAACTGTGACGACATCTCGTTGCATGACATCAGCGACTCGCATCCGACCCTCCGTTCTCACCTAGTTGTACTTAGTCATCGCTTCACTATGGTAGGACCCTCTCTGTGAAGAGGGACTGAAGACAGCGTGAACCCCGCTGGAGGCAGAGACGGTGGCGGCCTTGTGAGTGAGCGTTCCTCGGCGATTCACGACCGTTTCACTAGGGAGAGTCCACCTTAGAATCATCCCAGCATAGCAGGTTTGGGAGGCTGGAAGATCGCAGGATTGGGAGGCTGGAAGATCGTTAGAGCCAAGACCGCTGATGCAACGCCGGAAGGCAGAGGAGGAAGGAATGAAACTCATGAAGACGCGACCGACCAACCCGATGCTCGGAGGTGTGGATCGCCTGATGGACCAGTTCTTTCAGGTCCCGTTTTTTCCCGATGTGCCGGCTCGTCAACTCGAATTTGATTGGGAGCCATTGCTCGATCTGTCCGAGACAGACGCGCAGTACATCGTGCGGTTGGAGGCCCCCGGCGCTCACCGGGAGAACCTGGATGTTTCACTTGACGGTGAGTTCCTGACCGTGACTGGGAGGCGGGAGTTCCGGAAGGAGGACAAGGGTGAGAACTTCCTTTGGCAGGAGCGGAAAGAGGGACGGTTCAGTCGAACACTCCGGCTTCCCGGCGGTGTCGATGCCGAAAACGTCAAGGCCCAGTATCAGGAAGGGATCCTCACGGTGATGCTTCCCAAGCTCGTCGCGAAAGCGAGCAACAGGATTACAATCTCCTGAGTGGTCTCCAGTGCGATCCGAAGGGCCATGGGAAATCCCATGGTCCTTCTTTTCTTCCGACACACGGAACTCCTCACCGACCCAAGCCAGGCGTTATGATGTTGTGTGTGGCGCTTGATCAAGCGCCACAAGATGGTGCTTCTGCAGCGCGGTATATGTGGAGTCGTCATGTGCATTCTACGACGCAGTCTTCTTGTGACCTTCGTTGCCTTGGGCCACGCTGGTCGTGGCGAAGCCCAGCTTCGCTCGGCTGCGGTGGAGCAGATGAAAGCTGCCGCCACCATTCGGGTCAGCGTTGGGGGGACTCGTTTCGTGGGTCGGTTGGAAGGCATCACCGGTGACACCCTGCAACTAAGGATCGGCAATGCATCGCAGCGCGTGGCGTTGAAGGAGATCGAGGCCCTTGGGGCACGGGGGCATGCAACCAAGACCGGTGCACTCGTCGGTGGCGGACTTGGCGCCCTGGCTGTGGGGGTGTTTCTCGGCACGGTGATTGCCGCAACCTGCGAAGCCGACAGGTGTGACACTGCCGGTGCTACGATTGTAGGTGGGTTGGTGGGCGGAGTCGGCGGGGCCCTCGCAGGTGGAATGGTCGGGGCGTTGATTCCAGTGTGGCGGAGACGCTACCCATAACGCCCTGGTCCGTGAGGCTCGGTATTCCAGGGTAGGCCCTGGAAACGAGCGTTTGTCTGCCGGAACCACACTGACTAGGTTCACCACGCAACGTCTCTTGCCACCGTTCGGAGCCCCCCGTGCTAGAGCTTGCTATCCCCCTAGTTCAAATTGGCGCGCGTGTGGTCGATGCCTGGCGGCTCGATCTGGAGACGGTGTTACCGAAACTGGGGCAGGTTGCCGCGATCTGGATCCTGGCCTGGGTGGGGCTTCGGATTCTGAAGCTCCTGGCGCGCCGGATCGTCGAGGCAGTGGATGATGGGGACGACGACACGCTCTCGATTCGAGAGCAACGTGGTCACACGATTGCTCAGCTGCTGCGGAGCGTTGGCCGCATCATGCTCTTTGCCGGGGCCCTCCTACTCACGGCCAATGTGTTCATTGACATCACGCCGCTCCTCGCCGGTGCGGGCATCTTAGGGTTGGCGGTTTCCTTCGGTGCCCAAAGCCTGGTCAAAGACGTGATCGCCGGGTTCTTCATTCTGTTCGAAAACACGTTCGCTGTGGGAGATGTGATTACAGCTGGGGGGCAGTCGGGTGTGGTGGAACGGATGACCATGCGCGTGGTGCTGCTCCGAGACCTCCGCGGGACTTTGCATACCATTCCGAATGGGAGCGTCGGAACGGTGTCGAATATGACCCGGGGGTGGTCGCGGGCGGTGGTCGAGGTCGGGGTGGCGTATGAGGCGGATCTCGATAGAGTCCTCGAGGTGTTTCGGGACGAGGTGCGCCGCCTGAAGGAAGACCCTGCCATCGGACCCCTCCTCGACGGTGAGCCCGAGGTCAATGGGGTTGAGACCCTGGGTGACAGCGCGGTGACCATTCGAACGTTGCTTCGAACAATCCCGGGAAAACAATGGTCAGTGGCGCGGGCATTCCGTCAGGCCATTAAGAAGCGTCTCGACCGCGAAGGCATTAGCATTCCGTATCCTCAACGCACCATCCATGTCCAGACTGAGGGGCACGGTAAGGGCGTACTGGAAGAGGCATGACACTTCGGTTGTACGATACCATGAGCCGATCGGTCACCCCGGTGGTGCCGATTGCCCCGCCTCGCGTCACGATGTATTCCTGTGGCCCGACCGTATGGAATCGCGCCCACGTCGGAAATTTCCGCACCTTTCTCACCGTCGATACTCTGCGTCGCTGGTTGGAGGCGAGTGGGTACGATGTCTTCCATATTATGAACCTCACCGACGTCGACGACCGTATTATCGACGAGGCCGGTCAGTCGGGGACCGACATCCGAACATTCACGGAGCCGTTCATCGCGGCCTTTCACGAGGACCGAGATTGGCTTGGCCTGCGTGCACCGCATGCCGAGCCCCGAGCGACTGATTATGTCCCTGCCATGATCGACCTTGTCACAACGTTGCTTGACCGGGGCATTGCCTATCGAAGTGACGACGGGTCCGTCTACTTCTCGATCGCTCGGTTCCCCGCCTACGGTCGGCTGTCGCATCTTGATCCCGAGGCGCTGCAGACCAATCGTGGAATCGCAGACCGTACATTGGCGGACGAGTATGCGAAGGAGTCTGCCCGCGATTTCGTCTTGTGGAAGGCCGTGCGACCCGAAGACGAGGCGGTGGCGGCTGCCTGGGATGCCCCCTTTGGTCGGGGCCGGCCAGGCTGGCATCTGGAGTGTTCCGCCATGGCGCTTGATCTCATCCGTGAACGGTTTGACGTTCAAGAACTAGACATTCATACCGGCGGGGTGGATTTGGTGTTTCCCCACCACGAAGATGAAATCGCCCAGTCATGTGCTTTCACGGGGCGGGAAGCCTTCGCCCGACACTGGGTCCATGGCGAGTTCCTCAATGTGCGTGGTGCAAAAATGTCCAAGCGGTTTGGGAACACCACGACGGTACGAGACCTGCGAGAGGATGGGTGGGAGCCGGCGACGCTCCGGTTGCTCATGGCTCAAGTCCATTATCGCCAGCAACTCGATCTCACCCACGACGCCCTCAGCGCGGCGCGGGCCGGGAGTCGTCGGGTTGGTGCCTTCGGCCTTCGAATAGAACAGGAGAGCGTGAGGACTGACGAAGGCCCACTCACCGATGTGTTTAAACGGTTAGATTCCGATGTACGGGATGCCCTCAATGACGACCTCGATACCCCGAAAGCGGTTGCCCATCTCTTCGATGCCGTCCGCGAGGGCAACCGCCTCCTCGACGCGGGGGCGGACGTAGATCGGCACACCAAAGAGGTCTGGACGCGCCTGATGGAGCTGTTCACGATCCAACCGCCTGAAGAGACCCGACGGATAGGTACTGCCGCGGCGCCGGACGACAGTTTCGATGAGCGCCCGCCCGCCCCCGGTCCCGAGCGGACGGCCTGGGCGGAGTATTGGGCGCGCCAACGGTTAACTTCGAAACGCATCAAAGATTTTGCCACCGCCGACCGGATCCGAGCATTTCTCCAGCAGGAGGGATTCGAGGTCCGCGATCGGAAGGATGGGGTAATCGAGTTAGTCGAGCGTTCCTCAGCGACGTAGGTTCGCGCCAGGGGAGGTCGCTATGGTCCGGAAACTGGTCCGATGGGTGATGGAAGGGCAGGGATGGCACCCCGCCATTGATGCACGAGGTCGCCAACTCGTCGCCTCGATGCTTTGGGCAACGATCATCTTGTCGCCCCCGTACGCCCTCTTTCTCATCGTTCACGAACCGAATCGCCTGACCCATTGGGTCGTGGGTCTGGCCGCCTTTGAACTAGTCGGGTGGATCGGCGTCTGGTTGCTCTTACGAAATAAGGTCCGCGCGGCAGCGTACGAGCTTCATATCGGGTTCCTCCTCGTCTTGATGGCGGCGACCCTATTGGGTGGAGAGATGGGGCCGTTCGGGTACCTTGGTGGCACCCTGCTCGTGGTGAGCGCCGGGCTCCTTGCCGGAGGCCTGGCGGCTGGCACCTTGGGCGCCATTCTCCTCGGCTGGGCCTGTCTGATCTACCTCCTCAGCGCCTGGGACCTTCTCTCCACACCCACGACGTACAGCTCAATCGAGTTTGCCATCGGGGCCGCCGGTGTGTTCCTCGTGCTGACCGTCCTCTTGGGCGTGGTCTGGCGCAGCCAACGTCGCGCCTTCAGTAAGATCGCGCGGGAGTTGGTTGAGCGACGGGAAACCGAGCGGAGTGCGGCTGAATCTGAACGTCAGACGCGGACGACACTCTCCCTGCTCCGAGCAACACTTGAGAGCACCGCCGACGGTTTGTTGGTCGTCGACCAACATGGAGCCACTTCCAGTTGGAACCAACGATTCGTTGACCTCTGGGGAATTCCTCCCGCGATGATGGAGTTGGGAAACGACGAGGATCTGCTCCAATTCGTAACCGGACAGCTTGCTGAACCGGAGTCGTTTCTCGGCAAAGTGCGGCAACTCTATGCCACACCGGATTCGGTGAGCTTCGACATCCTTCGGTTCCGGGATGGGAGGGTTTTCGAGCGATACTCACAACCGCAACAACTTGAGGGCAAGACCGTTGGCCGGGTGTGGAGTTTTCGCGATGTCACCGAACGGATCCAGAGTGCAGAACAGTTGCGGAGTATGCAAGTACAACTCTTCCAGGCACAAAAGATGGAAGCCATGGGGACCCTGGCTGGAGGGATTGCCCATGACTTCAACAACCTGCTGGCAGCGATCGGGAGTCATGTTGATCTCGCGCGGATGGCCCCGGCCGGGGAACGAATCGACGAATCGTTGAGTGAGATTCAGCAGGCGGTGTTGCGCGCGCGGGACCTGGTCCACCAAATCCTCTTGTACAGCAAGGGTGGGGTTGAAGACCGCGAGCGCATTTCTCTCAATGCCCTGGTACTGGACACCGCGAAACTCCTTCACGCGATGATTCCCCGCGCGGTCGAAGTCGTCGCCGAGCCCCATCCATCCAACATCGAGGTGATAGGGCACAAGGGCCAGTTGCAACAGGTGCTGATGAATTTGGGGATCAACGCTTGGCGGGCTCTGGAGGATCAACAGGGACAGATCCGAATTCGAGTGGCGATGGAGCCGGACGCGAGTGGGAAGGCTGAGGCCATCATCGCGGTGTCGGATACCGGAATTGGGATGCCGCCTGAGATGCTCTCCCGCATCTTCGAGCCGTTCTTCTCGACTCGTCCGCACGGAGAAGGAACCGGGCTTGGGCTTGCGATGGCCACCCGCATTGCCCGGGATCACTTGGGCGAAATGACGGTAGAAAGCACTGTGGGAGTCGGGTCGGTTTTCCGTCTTCACCTACCCTTGGCCTCCGCGGTGTCTATAGCCTCGGTCGCGAGCGCCGCTCGACCCGGCCCGCCAACGACGGACCCGGAAGCCGTACCGAGGGGGTCGGGCCAGGATGTATTGGTGGTCGATGATGAACCTGCCATTCTCCGCGCCGTCACCAGCTTGCTCACGCGACTGGGGTATTCGGCTCACGCCCACCAGTCGGCGGCGCACGTGCTTGGCTGCCTCGAAGAAGGTGCCATTCCAGCCAAGCTCCTCCTGACCGATCTCAGCATGCCAGGTATGACCGGGCTGGAACTTGCGGCGGCAGCCGTTGCGCGTTCCCCGGCTCTCCGCGTGGTGCTCATGACCGGGTATGACCAAGGACTGAGTCTGGAGGAAGCTCAGCAACACGGGGTTTCCGGGATCGTCTCCAAGCCGTTTACGGTCAAGGAGATTGGTGATGTCCTGGACGCGGTCCTCTCCCAAGGTTGATCGGGGCTTCTTCGGTCGATCTGAGGGGTTACAACTCCCGATCTCGCGCCGTTGACGTAGCTTCGGTCCCCTTCTATTATCAGGGTCTGTCAATTTTTGGATCTTTGCCGCTGACGTAGCTCAATTGGCAGAGCAGCTGATTT
>JAJCZW010000194.1 GCA_029262155.1 Gemmatimonadota bacterium | reverse complement strand
CGCTCTCGGTGAGCAGCTGCCGTATCAGCCGACCTCGACCGGCCCCGAGGGCTGCTCGGAGACTCACTTCGTGTTGCCGGCCGGCCCCTCGCGCAAGCAGCAATCCTGCAAGATTCACACACGCCATCACAAGAAAGAGGCCAACCGCTCCGAGGAGCGCCCACAGCGCCGGTTCGATCGCCCCGGAAACTTGGGTTTGCAGTGGAAGCACCCACGCACCAACCCCCTCGTTCTGCCGCGGAAAGGCCAGGGCGATTCGGGCGGCGATCGTTCCGAGGTCGGTTTGGGCGGCCGCAAGGCTCACCCCTGGCTTGAGGCGCCCAATGACCCGAAGCACGACACACCCTCGGTCGCAGCCGGTCGGGAAAAGTTCTTGGATAGGTCGCCAGATCTCTACACCTGGCACGACGAATCGGAGTGTGGCGGGTAGCACACCGACCACTTCCCACTGCTCCCCGTTGATTCGGAAGGACTGACCGATGACTTCCGGATCGCCGCCGAACCGACGCTGCCAGAGCCCGTGGCTGAGAAGAACGACCCGGGCGGCACCAACCAGATCGTCGTCGGGGAGGAAGTCGCGCCCCCAGGCCGGCCTGACACCAAGCACACTCATCATGGCGGCGGATACAGCCATCCCCGTGAGTTGTTCCGGATCGCGATCGCTACTCAGATTCGCGTTCCACCCGCTGTACGCGGCCATCCCAGCGAACGTCACGTTCTTCGATTCCCAATCCCGAAAGTCTGGGGGTGACAGATACTCTGGCCCATCGATACCCTGACTGCGCATATCAGTCGCAACTTGGACCAATTCCGCAGGCGACACGTAGGGCAGTGACTGAAGGAGAACACCGTGCACCAGACTGAACATGGCCGTGGTCCCACCAACCCCAAGCGCCAAGGTCACCAAAGCGATCGCGGTAAAACTAGGGGTCTTGGCGAGACCCCGAACCGCCAACCGGATGTCCTGCCACAGGTCACGCATGAATTCCCTCCGTTGATCCCTCACCACGGTTTGCACAGCGATGGCCTGGCATTCCTCCTCGATCGCCTTCCGGTCCCCAAAGGCCTTGAGGGCAGAGGCCCGCGCCTCGGTAGGGTCCATCCCCGCCGCGATACATTCCTGGGCGCGCATCTCGATGTAGAACTCGATTTCTTGCTGCACCTCGACTTCGGCCCTGTTCACCCGGGGAGGCAGGCGAAAGCTCCGATCGCCCACCCTAGCCTCCTGTTGCCCCAAGGGCGGTTTCCATGACCGTGCGGTATTGATGCCAGCGAGCGGTTTCTGCTCGCAGTCTGCAGCACCCCGCGGCGGTAAGCTGATAGTTCTTCACCTCGCGCCCCGTCTCCGAAACCCCCCACTCCTCTCGCAACATTCCGTTCCGCTGGAGCCGGTGGAGGGCAGGATAGAGCGCTCCCTCCTGGATGCGGAGCACCTCCTCGGTGGTATCCCTGATCCACCTCCCAACGGCATACCCATGCCGCGGGCCCCAACTCAGGGCCTTGAGGATCAACAACTCCAGCGAGCCGGTGTAGAGATCACTTCCTGCCATGACACGGTCTCCTGGACGGGTGTTCGGGGCTTCCAGTCAATTCTATCCAGTAATACCTCATTCAACAAGGTATTGCCCATTGATGCCTTCTCCAAACGCCACCACACAACGCTATTATCCCATTACCGTTGCGCGTTCCCCCTCCTGCCTGGGAGTATCGATGACCACCCGTCGCGCCTTCCTCGGAGCATCCACGGCCGCCATCGCAGCAGCCGCGTGCACCCCACCTGGTTCCAGTGACGAGGAAAACTCATCCGACCTCCCGGCTTCTCTCAAAGACCTCACCACGCGAAAGGACGAGGCGGTCCCCATTACCCTGGAGGAACGGCACGGTCGGATAGAAAAGGCGCAATCCTTGATGGGAGCCGCCGGGATCGACGCCATCTGCCTCACCGGAGGGACCTCCCTTCGATACTTCACCAATATCGCGTGGGGCTTGAGCGAGCGGATGTTCGCGGTGATTCTGCCTCGTACCAGCCAGCCATTCTTAGTGACCCCAGCCTTCGAACGGGATCGGGCCATGGAACAAGCCCAGACCGGCCCGCTCGCCGACCAAGTCGAGATCATGACCTGGGAGGAGCACGAGAGTCCCTATCAGTTGGTTGCGGCAGGTCTCCGGAGCCGCGGCATCGTCAGCGGTAGGCTGGGGATCGAGGAAACAGTGCGATGGGTTTTTAGCGATGGTATTGCTGCGGAGACCCCCGCCATCGCCCTTACCAGCGCGACCAGCATTACGGCCGGGTGTCGCTCGGTCAAGAGCGCCACCGAGCTTGCCCTCATGCAACTCGCCTCTGAGGTTACGCTCGCGGCCTATCACGCGGCATGGTCTGCTCTTCGAGAAGGAATGACGCAGGGCGATGTTGCCCGCTTGGTCCGCGAGGCCCACGACCGGCTCGGCTTTGCTGGGGGAGCTGGGGTCCAGGTCGGGGAGTACTCTGCTCTTCCTCATGGATCGGTCACCCCGCAAACAATTCGGGAAGGCACCATTCTCCTGATCGATGGCGGGTGCAAGGTCGAGGGGTACAGTTCAGACTTGAGCCGTACCTTCATCCTCGGCACGCCGACCCAGCGAATGAAGGATGTGTTTGATGTGGAACTGGAAGCCCAGAGTGCCGCACTCGCGGCGGCCCGCCCCGGAGTGCCATGTGAAGCCGTCGACGCTGCCGCGCGGGCGGTCATCGACAAAGCCGGATTCGGTCCGGGCTATCGAACCTTCACCCACCGCGTTGGCCATGGGATTGGAATGGACGGCCACGAATGGCCGTACCTCGTCAAAGGAAACACACTGCCGCTCGCTCCGGGGATGACCTTCAGCGACGAGCCCGGTATCTACCTGCCGGGAGAGTTCGGGATTCGGCTGGAGGACGACATGGTGATTACCGAAGACGGCGCCCGCCTCATGACGCCACAGTCGACCTCACTGGAGACCCCATTCGAAGCGTGACGGCAGTGGGGTCCGTGTCCTCTATGCTCGGGGCGGGGATCGAACCCGCAAGGGAGTTACCTCCCACCGGATTTTAAGTCCGATGCGTTTGCCAATTTCGCCACCCGAGCGGGTCCACTCCATCGGCTGAAGTCCTTCAATGGAGTTACGGAGAATAGCACGATCACAGGACCGGTGGCACGGGGAATCCTTCCCCGGGGTTGGCTGCCAAACCCTACCCCTGGAAAAGCTCCGCCTCCCCCATCACTTTCCGGCCCATGCTACGCCGTCTCCTTCTCCTCGCGCTGTTGCTCCTCCTCGGCCCACATGTCCCTGTCTCCGAAAGCCAAATGCCCCCCCTCACCGTGCCGAAGGGGAAGTTCCGGTTTGACCTCTGGGGAGAGTTCCGGGATAGCGACCAACGGTTCTTTCGGGGGACGCGGGAAGACCTCGGCGCCGACTTCTCTACCACCGCGCTGGGGAGCAAGACCTTTCCCCTCCTCCTTCCAGCCGAGGCCCAACTCAGCACCTTAGGTGTGAGTGGATTTCAGTACGACCTGGGGGCCACCCAGGCCACGACCCTGGTCAACGTTGGGACAACCGGCTTTGGGCTCGCACTGGGAATCACCGATCGGCTGACCGTGTTCGGAACCGTCCCTATCGCCCGACTTCGGATTCAACCAACCCTTCAGCTGGACGGGACTGCGGCCAACGCCGGATTTAACCCGGCAAATCCTCTGTTCGGTACTACCGCAGGCCAGGACGCCGCCGCACTGTTTTTCAACGATTTTGGTCGAACCCTCGATTCTCTCGCGCTACGAATCACCAACGGATTCTATGACGCAACCAACCAGCGGGCCACTGCCGAAGCTGCGCTTACCAGCGGCCAATCACTGCGAGACAACCTCCGGGCCTTCTTGCTGACACCAGGACGATCCTCGGCGTTCCTGCCCCTCGCTTCGAGCACCGCCGCTGGGGCGTTGCAGGGCACGATCGACGCGTTTCAGTCTCTGGCCAACGGCTCACTCTCCCTCCCATCCTTCACCACCAAACCGCTCTTTCCGTCGAGCACGCTGACCCAAGACGAATTCGTCGACTTTCTCACCCGGGTCAACGGCCCCATCCAGGCCCAGCCGTTCGATCCGATCCCGACGGTTTCGACCCTTGGGGATGTAGAGGTCGGGGCCACGTACCGGCTCACCAAACCGTTGCCCGGGGTCATCCGATCCCCGGCACTCCAAATCACCGCGATCGGATTGGCACGCCTCCCGACTGGGACGTTGGCGGTGCCAGGGCAGTTGTTTGGGCGCAACATCGGTGATCATCAGCTCGACCTCGAGGGAAGCCTCGTGCTCGACCTGGTGAGTTCATTTTGGGGCCTTCGAGCCACGGGGATGTACACCCGACAATTCGCTACTGATGTGACCCGCCGCATTACCTCTCCATCACAACCGTTCACCCTCGCGACCAGCCAGGCACTGGTCCGACAAGATCTCGGCGATATCGTTTCGTTTCAGGCGAGTCCGTTTCTGCGCCTCGCCCCATCCCTGGCCTTACACGCCGGCATTCGCTATTGGCGGAAGGGGTCGGACGACTACACCCTTCTTCCCGGCCAAGATCCAACGTCACTCCCAGCGGTCACGCTGCTTGGCATCGACAGCGATGTTTCGGCCACCATTTTCGTAGCCGGCCTGAGCTTTGCCCATACCGGGGTGGGGCGGCGGGGCGACCGCAAGCTTCCTTTGGATGGGAGTGTCGAATTTCAACGGATTATCGGAACCACGGGGGGGCGGGTGTCGGACGACCGGGTGGTGCGCGCCACGCTCCGACTCTACGGCCGTCCACCGTTACCCTAGCGCTGGTTTATTGCACTCCTAAGAGGGCCCTGGCGTGCCGTCGTGCGGTATCGGCAATCGGATCCCCCAGCATCCGGGCCAGTTCGGCCACCCGCTCGTCGTCCTCGACTCTCCGTACTTCACTCGTGGCAACCCCCGCTCGATCCTCCTTCGCGACGACCAGATGGCGATCTGCTTGAGCGGCAATTGGCGCGAGATGGGTGATAACGAGAACCTGCCTATTCTGAGCGACTCGGGCTAACGCCTGCCCAACCCTCCCACCAACCTCCCCGCCAACACCCTGATCGATCTCGTCGAAGACCAGGGTTGGCGTCTCATCGTGATCGGCGAGCGCCACTTTGATCGCGAGCATGATACGGCTGAGCTCCCCTCCCGACGCAACCCGATTCAGTGGCCGCGGGTCGAGCCCACTGTTGATCTGTACCTGGAAGGAGACGCTCTCAGCTCCCTGTCGCCCCCCTCCTGCCCCTTCGTGCGGCTGGAGTTCCACCCGAAAGCTTCCCTCCGGGAAACCGAGTTCCCCCAGATACGCACCCGCCTCCCGTCTCAGTCGCGTCGCGCCGAGTCGCCGTTTGGAACTCAACGCCGCGGTCTGCACCTTGAGGGCGTCTTGTGCATACTCCAGTTCCTCGTGCAGTTGCCGCGAGCGCTCATCAGAGGTTTCCAGCGTCTCAAGCTCCGCTTTGCCTTCTGCCTGTGCGGCCAACACCGTTTCCAATGTCCCACCGTGTTTCTGTTTGAGGCGGAACAGCACGTCCCGCCGCTGCTCGACTTCGCTGACTCGGTCAGGATCATGCTGAAAGTTGGCGAGATACTCCCCCGCCGTGCGGCTGAGTTCGGTGAGATTGGCTTGGGCCGCCAGGTGGAGTTCGCTCCAGTCGGAGGCGATCGGATCGAGTCTCTCCAACCCGGCCAGGGCGCGACGAACTTCGTCCAATGCGCCTAGGGCTGATCCCTCTTCTCCCTCGAGGGCTTCGAGCAATCGATGGAGGAGTCCGAGAAGGGCATCGGACTGACCCAGTTTCCGGGCTTCACCCGCCAGAACCTCGTCCTCACCAACCTTTGGATTGGCGGCCGCGATCTCCTGCACCAGTTGTCGGAGGTACTCCGACCGTCGGTTGATCTCTTCGCTTTGTACCCGAACCTCATGTTCATCTTGGCGAAGCGCCTCGACCTTCTCCGCGCCTTCGGCCACGGCAAGAGCATCCTTCCGGGCTCTGCAATAGGCATCGAGCAGCTGTCGTTGGACGGACGGTGCGACGAGGGAGCGGGTCTCATGCTGCCCGTGCAGATCGACCAGCCATTCGCCGACGCCAGCGAGCGCACTCATAGGCACCGTTGTCCCGTGTAACCACCCACGGGATCGGCCCTCTTGGGAGACATCCCGCCGGATGAGCAGCGGTTCCGCATCGGGGTGAATCCCGAGGTCATCGAGAAACTCGATCACCTGAGGCGGGAGAGGGTCAATGACTGCTTCAACGGTGGCCCGATCATTCCCCGGTCGAATCGCGCTCGAATCGGCGCGGGCCCCGAAGAGAAGATTCAGGGCATCGATCAACATCGATTTCCCGGAGCCAGTCTCGCCGGTGAGCACGTTCAAGCCCGGGCCGAGGGAGAGGGTGACATCGTGCACCGTGGCGAGCCCTCGTACCCGGAGCTCGAGTATCACGGCGGGTCCCCTCTGTCAGAGAGGTCTCCCCAATGAAGCGTTTGACGCATCCTACGGAAGTAGTCTGCTTCACTCAGGCGGGCGAGGCAGACCTCTCCGGGCCCGCGCCTGACCTCGACCTCGTGTCCTGGTACCAGGGTGGTGGCCTTCTGCCCGTCCAAGGAAATCAGAATACTTTCGTAGACCGCCTCGATCGGCCGGATGCGTACGACCGCACTGGCCGGAATAACGACCGGACGGACCGCGAGGGTATGGGCACAGATGGGGGTGATGACGATGGCGTCGACCCCGGGGACAATGATTGGTCCGCCAGCGCTCAGTGAATAGGCCGTCGAGCCGGTTGGAGTGGCGATGATCAGCCCGTCTGCGCTGTAGGTCCCCACGTCGATATCGTCTACACTCACGCGGAGACGGATGAGGCGGGCCACACCTGATTTGTGGATGACGAGGTCATTGAGAGCGGCGGGAAGCGGTTCCTTCTCCCCTTCTTCATTGATAACTACTGCCTCGAGGACCTTCCGGTCCTCAACAACGTAATCCTCGGTGGCGAGGGCAGCTAACGCTTCGTGGATAGTATGGCGATCGGCACTGGTGAGAAACCCGACTCGACCAAGGTTGACACCCATCACGGGAATCCGGGCTCCACCGAGCATACGGGCCCCTCGGAGAAGAGTCCCATCGCCTCCGAACGTGATCAACGCATCGAGGGCAACCTCACCCATGAGCGGGACAGGAACTGGCCAGAGGCCTTGAAGGTCGGGCTCGGCGTGCAACACAAACCCAAGCTTGTGGGCCGTCTGGTAGACGTCGTGGAAAAGTTCCTTGAGCCCCGGGTAGCGGGCATTTCCAACGACGCCGACATTCATAGTGACTCGACGGCCGCCTCGGGCCGGAGGGCAAGTACCCGCTGGTAGATCCCGTCGCCGGTCAGCCCATAATGTGCCAGCTGTTGAGCCCGTGGCGCCTGCGCGACCAACTCGTCGGGCACCCCAATCGGGATGACCCGGACACCGGGGTGGGATTGATGAACCCGTCCGGCGAGATAGGCCCCAAACCCGTTGACGACCGTCCCCTCTTCGATGGTCACCACAGTCTTGCAGTTTTCGAGGATTGCTCCCAAGACTTTTTCGTCGAGTGGTTTCAGGAATCGGCAGTTGATCACCACAGGGTCATGGCCGGCTTCACGCAGCAGAGCAGCGGCTTCGAGGGCTGGCTCCACCATTGTCCCCACCCCAAGCAAGGCAATGTCGTGACCAGGCGATAGCACTTCCCAGGTGCCATACGGGATCGCAGGGATGTCACCGGTCGCCGGAGGTGCTGACGAGGCCTTATCCCGGGGGTACCGGGTACAGAAGGGGCCGTCCACATGGTCCAACCCGGTGCGTAATAAACCGATGAGTTCGGCTCCACTTTTCGGTGCCGTCACCGTCATACCAGGGACAGCCAACATGTAGGCAATGTCGTAGAGTCCCATGTGGGTTTGACCATCTTCTCCCACTAATCCGGCGCGATCCATCGCAAACACGACTGGCAATCGCTGTACAGCGATGTCGTGCACGATATTGTCGAACCCGCGCTGGAGGAAGGTGCTGTAGATGGTGCAAATCGGTCGGACCCCTTGGGTTGCGAGTCCCCCGGCGAACGTGACGGCATGGCCCTCCGCGATTCCCACATCGAAGAACCGCTCGGGGAACTCCTCTTGGAAAGCCTTGGTCCCCGTCCCGCTTGGCATGGCGGCGGTGATCACAACAAAATCTTCCCGTTCCTTCGCAAGGTCGGTGAGACCTTGGCCGACCACTTGAGTCCACGTCGGAGGACCGCTTGACTTCTTCCGTGCTTCGCCGGTGATCGGATCATACGCCGCAAGTCCATGCCACTTCTCACGGTTGGATTCTGCGAAGCCGAAGCCCTTCCCTTTCTGGGTCAGCACATGCACGACCCGAGGGCCACTCAAGTCGCGCACAAATGCGAGTGTGTCGCACACCTTGGGGAGGTCGTGTCCATCGATGGGACCAAAATACCGAAAGCCTAACTCCTCGAAAAACATCCCTTCGGAAAAGAGATTCTTGACACTTTCCTCGACGTTCTTGGCGAAGTCAACCACCCGTGGGCCAAACACTTCCCCCAACGCATGGGTGACGCCCTTGACCTTGTCGCGCACCTTGTTGGTCATGGGATTCGCCACGATTCGGCCGAGGGCGGTGCTGATGGCACCAACATTGGGTGAGATTGACATCCCGTTATCGTTGACGATGAGAATGATATCTCGCCCAGAGTGGCCCGCGTTGTTCATCCCTTCATAGGAAAGCCCGCAGGTGAGAGCGCCATCCCCCACGACAGCGGCGACCTTGTAGTCGAGCCCAAGCAGGTCACGCGCGGTGGCCATCCCAAAGGCGGCTGACATAGTGGTTCCGGCGTGACCGGCGCCAAAATGGTCGTGTGGGCTCTCGCTCCGCTTGAGGAACCCCGAAAGGCCGCCAGGCTGTCTCAGTGTGGGGAACTGGTCGTTCCGGCCTGTCAGCAACTTCCAGACATAGGCTTGGTGCCCAACATCCCAAAGAATCTTGTCGGTGGGAGAATCGAAGGTATAGAGCAGACCGATGGCGAGTTCGACGACCCCGAGGCTGGCGCCAATATGCCCGCCGGTGTGGGAACAACAGGAGATGAGGCGCTCGCGGATCTCCTGGGCCAAGACCGGCAACTGGTCACGGGTGAGTTGCTTGAGATCTTGAGGCGACTGGATCCCATCGAGGAGACTCATCGGCAATCCTGGTAAGCTGGGGTCAAGAACGTCGATTCACAATATAACGGCCCAGCACCCGAAGAGGTCGTGCCCGGGACCCCCAGCTATCGAAATGGCTGAGGGCCTTGGTTGCGAGTCGATTGGCCTCTTGGGCTGAGCCGTCCACTCCTAAAAGGCTCACAAACGTGGACTTATGGAGCGTGACATCCCGCCCAGGCGTCTTTCCCAGTTCGGCGCTCGTCCCAGTTGCGTCTAGGAGATCGTCGGCTACCTGGAAGGCAAGCCCGATACCGGTGCCGAACTGGTTCAGGGCACATAGATCCTCCCGGGATGCATTCGCCGCGAGCCCCCCAAGGAGGCAACTCGCCCGAATCAGCGCTCCGGTCTTCTCGGCATGGACCTGCCGCAGTTGGCTGATATCGAGCCTCTTGCCCTCGGCCTTGAGGTCACGCCACTGCCCCCCGACCATCCCATGTAACCCACTTGCCTGGAACAAAACACGGGCGAGGTCCCCTAATCGGCTCGGGGTCATATCCATCCCATCGGCTGCCTCAGCGAGCATCTGGGCGGCAACGGGCACGAGAGTGTACCCAGCCCAGGTCGCCGCTTCCACCGAGAACTTCCGGTGCACCGTTGGTCGCCCCCGCCGCTGATCGTCATCGTCCATACAGGGAAGATCATCATGGACGAGGGAGTAGGTGTGCACCACTTCTACCGCCGCCGCAATCCCGGCGATGCCCGGGTTCGACCCTCCCGAGGCTTCATAGGCTGCGGTCACGAGCGCCGGCCGCACCCGTTTCCCGCTGGATACCAGCGCATAGCCCACCGCGGGCCCAATTGGTGGAGGAACCACAGCCAGGAGGGAGGCGGCCCACCGTTCAAGAACGGCGTCGGTCTCCCGTCGCACGCTCTCGAAGAGGGCGTCCGCTGTCCCGTTGTCGTTAGTCTTCAAGGGCAGTCAGGTGAAGGGCCCCGTCGGCATCAGCGACGACTTGTTGCACCTTCGCTTCAGCGGCCGCCAGGAGGGCTCGCGCATTGCGCAGATGCGTGACCCCTTCCTCGAACAGTGCCAGTGATTGGTCTAGATCGAGCTGGTCTGCCTCGAGAGACCGCACGATCTCTTCCAAACGGCGCAGATCTTCGGTCAGCGTCATGACCCTTCCTCCACGCGAGCAGGTACGGTTCCGTCATGCAGTCGTACAGCGAACGCCATCCCTGGGGAAAAGTCCCCGCGCCGGCTCAGTACTTTCCCCTCGGGGCTCTGGGCCACACTGTAACCACGCTGCATGACTGCCAAGGGACTGAGAGCATCGAGCTGAGCACCAAGGCGATCCAACCGATCCCGACGCCGTTGATGAGTGTGCTTCCAGGCATGGACCATCCGGTCCGTCGATCGGAG
>JAJCZW010000193.1 GCA_029262155.1 Gemmatimonadota bacterium | reverse complement strand
CGCCCAACGGCCAACGGGATTCGTTCGCACGGTTCGCGCCCCGCACGTATCGGACATGTGTTCACCCTGACACGGCCGGAACTCAATCAGCGCGACCTGGTCATCCGATTCGGCGGTCGCCAGAATTCGATAGGGACCCTGAGCCACCACCGCTCGAGTTGTCGCCGTAGCCAGAATGGTCATCAGGAGGGCCCCAATCGACAGCCGGGTCCTTGCGGCAGGGAACCGGATCATGGGATCGGCGCCCTGGGACGCTCGGGAAGCTTCACTGACCACAATCCTGAGTTCCAGTCGGCGATAAACACGTGCCCCTTGTGTGGCTGCGGTCCCCAGACGAAGGGAGCATTGGGAATCACCCCATGGCCGTCGAACGGCTGGAACCGGGCAAGTTCCCTCCCCTGCTCATACAAATTGCCGATCAATTCCCCAGAGATGTCTACGACCCGGAGTCCAGCACCGTAGTACCCGACGTAGAGGGTATCGTTTTCGATCCACATGTTATGGGGGCCAGCTTCGGGGACCTGGTACCGCGCGACCTCCTGAGGATTCTTCAGATCGGTAAAGTCGACGATGTGGACATACCCCGAGGCTTCATTGACCCCATCGGTCGTATTCAATCCATAGGGGAAGATTTCGTCCCCCAAGAAAAGGTAGAGCTTGCCCGTAGATTGAGACCGATAGGGATAAATGGCGTGGGTTCGACCGATGGGATACGCGTAATTGCTGATAAACAGGGGATTGCTCAACGATCCACCGACGACGCCGTTTCCGACATCGACCAGGGTGACTCCCGCACCCCACTGTGCTCCGTAGGCAATGCCGTCTACTACCCAGACATCGTGAATACCAAACTCGCCGGGGAACTCGTACACGCCAACCCGGCGTGGGTTTCGCGGATCCTCGATCGAGATGATATCGAAACGTCGACCCGCATTGATCGCAAAGACATGCTTCTGGTAGAGGTACACATTGTGGACCCCACCAATGAGCCCCTCATCGAAATGGGAAAGCTCGTGGACGTCATGCGGGTCCGAACAATCAAGAACCACAAACCCGTTGCGCCGATTGGAAGCGCCTTCCCGGGTGATCACGCAGATGCCATTCTCGGCATCGACTTTCACATCATTGACCGTCCGGGCATCGACCACAACACTATCGGTGAGCTCGGGAGCGGCGGGGTTTGACACATCCCAGAAATACGCCACGCCGTTGGCACCCCAGGTACCGGTGATCGCATAATCTCGCCCATCCTGCCCTTCCCAGACCCAGAGATCGGAGGTGTGCACATCACGCACAGCACCGTGCCCTGTCCCGCTGGGCAATCGCGTTGAGGTAAACCGATGGGTAATTCCCACGGTTTTTTGCGTGGCGAGACCGGCCGCTGTGGCCACCACGGTGTAGTTCCCGGCTCGCTGAGCCACGAAACGTCCCCGTCCATCGACGCTGGCCGCGGCCTCGGAAGCGATGACCGTGTCTTCCACGGTGGCCTTGACCGCGTACAGGACCGGGAGATCCATGATCGGGTTGCCGGCAGCGTCGCGAACCGAAGCCGAGAAGTGGATCACATCACCTGTTCGCCCACCACCTGCTGAAGCAGTCAGCGTGATTGACCGCGCTGGATTCGGCTCAACCCGCACCTGCTTGCTCCCGGTGACCCCCTCGGTTACCGCAAACACCGTTGCCCGACCGACACCATGTGCGGTGACATCGCCAAACTGATCGACCGAGGCAACGGCGGGATCATCCGAGCGCCACTGGATGGTGATATTGCTCCGCGCTGCACCAAGCGCATCAGTGACCGTGGTGTTGAGCCGGGTCGTGGTACCGTCATACAGTCGTTCAGGACCCTCGATCGCGACCGTCTGGATGTTGGGCCAGAGGACCGTGACGTCGGCACTGCCCCGAACCCGACCTCCCTGGCCGCTCCCGACGGCGAACACCTGGTATCGGCCCGACCGCAAGGCGGTCACGAGCCCAGTGCTATCTACCCGAACTGACCGGCGACTGGTCGAAATGAACGTTAGCGGGGTTGCGATGACCGCCCCGGCGCTGTCATAGGCTGTCGCCCTGATGCGAGCCGTACCATTGACCTCAAGAGAGAGCGTGGCGGGTTCAACCTCGATGCGGGCCACACCCTGGTTCTGCGCGAGTAGAACTTGGGGTCCAAGGGTGGCGACGGTGGCCCCAAGGACCAGAGTGGCAAAGGCAGTCTTCAGCATGGGCACCTTCCTACAGGCGTGAGAGATCGTATGGAGCGGACGCCCCTGCCATTCCAAACCAGGGAATCGGGGGAATCGACACTCAGTAATCGTACCGCCATCAGGCCAAATGTGAAATCGCGGCTGTTTGGATGATACCCAGAGTCCGCGACATCGGGCCGAGAACGGTAGGGAGATCCTTCAGTGATAGCGTGTGGGAGAACGAACACCGCGGCCTCACTCCCCGGTCGAAGCCTTCTTCTTGACCGTCTTTTTCTTGGCTTTCTTCTTTACGTTTGCCTTCTTCACACCACTTTTTTTCGCTGCGGCCGTTTTCGCGCGCTTGGGAGACGTCTTTTTCGTCGCCTTCTTCTTGGTCCGCTTGGCCGGCCTCTTGTCTGCAATCCAAGTGACGGCCTCCAGGAGGGTGACTGATCCGGGGTCGCGTCCCTTGGGAATCGAAGCACTCACCGACCCGTGTTTCACGTAGGGGCCGTACCGTCCATCATAGAGCCCAACTTGGGCTCCATCATCCGGATGTGCGCCGAGTTCGCGCGTGGGAGTCGCCTGACCACGGCCACGGGAGGCCTTGGGTTGGGTGAGTAACGCTAACGCCCGCTCAAGATCAACCGTTAGGACATTGTCTTCCTTCTTCAGGGAGCGATAATCCTTCCCCTGCTTGCCCCGATCATGAACGACATAGGGACCAAAACGGCCGAGGCCGGCGAGCACCTTGGCCCCAGACTCCGGATGGTCACCGAGGTGTCGTGGCAAAGACAGTAAGCCGACCGCCAACTCCAGCGTCACTTGATCTGGTGTGGTGCCCTTCGGGAGTGAGGCACGCTTCGGCTTTGGGCCATCCTCCGTGATGGCTCCTAACTGGACATAGGGACCGTATTGTCCCGTTAACACATAGATGGGCTGATCGGTATCCGGATGGCGGCCCAACTCATCAGGCCCCTCGATTTTCTGACGGAGGAGGGTGTCGATCATCTCTTGATCGAGATCGGCGGGAGCAGCGTCACGTGGCAAGGAAGCCTTGACCAACCCTTCGGGGCGCTCGACCTCCACATACGGTCCGAAGCGACCGATCCGAATGTTCCCCTCGACACCCCCCAGTTCGATCGTCCGAGCGACCGCAGGATCAATGGTGGCCTCATGAGCCTGGACTTGCGTTCTGAGGCCATTAGCACCCAGATAGAACTCCGAGAGATACGGTAACCACTCGGCATCACCTACCGAAATCTCGTCCAAGGTCCGTTCCATCTTGGCCGTGAACTTGAGATCGACCAGATGCGGGAAGTTCCGCTCTAACAAGCCGGTGACTGCAAACGCCGTGAATGTTGGGATGAGCGCTTGGCCTTGTTTGTTGACATAGCCCCGCTCAATGATCGTTCCGATGATGCTGGCGTAGGTACTCGGCCGCCCCACACCATCATTCTCCAGTTCCTTGACGAGCGACGCCTCAGTATATCGCGCCGGAGGTTGAGTCTCATGAGAGACTGCCTCCAAGCCCTCCAGGTTGGGTTCATCGCCAACCACTAAATCCGGAAGCGGAACCTCCTGGTTTTCGAGGGCAGCATTCGGATCATCGGACCCCTCCACATACGCTCGAAGGAATCCGGCAAAATCGATTCGCTTCCCACTAGCCCTGAAGGTGGCAGATCCAACATCGAGCCTGACACTGAGTGCCGTCTGTCGGGCGTCGGCCATCTGACAGGCAACGGTCCGCTTCCAGATGAGGTCATACAGGGCCAACTCCCGACCATCCAGTCCGGTCGCATCGGGCGTACGGAATCGCTCCCCCGCTGGGCGGATTGCTTCGTGCGCCTCCTGGGCGGCTGCACTCTTGGTGACAAAGTTTCGGGGCTTGGGCGAAAGGTATGCGTCTCCGTACAATCGGGTCACCGCATCCCGTGCCGCAGAGATAGCCTGGTTCGAGAGGTGGACCGAATCGGTCCTCATGTAGGTAATGAACCCTCGTTCGTACAGGTTTTGGGCGACGCGCATCGTGTCACGGGCACTCGATCGCAGTTTGCGGTTCGATTCCTGTTGCAAGGTTGAGGTCGTAAAGGGGGGAGCAGGTCGCCGGACGGAAGGCTTCTCCTCCGTCTTAGCAACACGCCAGGGGAGAGCAGCCAGGCTCGACCGCAAGGACTCCGCTTCCGTCGAATCCAGGAGCCGCACCTTCTTTCCGGCTGCGATCTTCCCTGTCGCCTCGTCAAAATCCTTGCCCGTCGCAACCCGCACCCCATCTACTTCGATGAGCAAGGCTTCAAACCCATCCCCCTGGTGTCGCAATGCCGCCTTCAGGTCCCAATAGGTTCCCGCCCGGAAGGCCCTCCGCTCCCTTTCCCGCAGAACGAGCAATCGGACCGCAACCGATTGTACTCTTCCGGCTGAGAGGCCCCAGGCGATTTTCTTCCACAAAAGAGGTGACAGGGTGTAGCCGACGAGCCGATCGAGGATACGGCGAGTCTCTTGGGCCCGAACCAGCCCATCGTCCACCTCTCGGCAGTCAAGGAGGGCCTGCTCAATCGCCCCTTTCGTAATCTCGTGAAAAACCATCCGTTTGACCGGCACCGTTGGGTTCAATACCTGCAGGAGGTGCCAACTGATGCTTTCGCCTTCCCGATCTTCATCGGTGGCGAGAATAAGCTCATCGGCTCCCTTGAGCTCTTCCTTTAATTCGCGAACAACCCGCTTCTTGCTCGACGGGATGACGTACAGCGGCTCGAACCCCTCATCGACATTGACGCCGAGCCGGGCCCAGTCGGTGCCCTTGAGTTTCGCGGGGATCTCACTGGCGTCGCCCGGGAGGTCTCGGACGTGCCCCATTGAGGCATAGACCTCATACCCCTTGGGGAGGAAGGCCCGTATGGTTTTGGCCTTGGTTGGCGACTCGACGATCACAAGCGACCGCATGACACCTCGGAATGCAGGGGCCCGTGGCGAATCCCCCCAGTCGGGGCGAAGCCATGGGCCTCATTCTGTTGCACAATAGTGACTTAGCGCTGACAACCACATCTTTTGACGAGGGTGCCCGCACCCGACAATGGGGAGTGTGGCCCCAAAATGTCAATTCCCCAAGCGAACGGAGATGGTCGCACCAGTCCGTCACCTTCCACCCGCATGGTGTATAATCCACCCCATGTCATCCACCCGGAGATCCCCGTGGTAACGCTCGTACTTGGCACCGCATTCGTCCTGTTGGCCTTCATTCTCCAGCGGGCAATTCACGGCACCCAAAGCCGCAATACCGCCCTGATTAGGCCGGCAACGGGCCTTTTGTACGTGCTCGGGGTTGGCCTCGCCATCACGTCGAGCGTCAAGGTCATTGATGCAGGGCAGGTCGGCGTCCGACACGCCTTTGGCACAGTGGACCCGACCCCCCTTCTTCCCGGCATCCGGTTCGTCACCCCTTGGTCCCAAGTCGAACGGTATTCGACACGGGAAGAGCAGTACCCGTCCGGGGCCGGGTCCGCCGCAGAGAGTATGGCGGCCCTCTCGAGTGAACAGATGGGCATGACCGTCGATGTTGCCGTGCGATGGCAGATTGATCCTCTCGAGGCTCCAAGGATCTTCACCGAGATTGGAACCGAAGAACGGATCCAGTCAGTAGTGCTGAACGCGATTCGGAATGGAGTGCGTGACGGCATGTCACGTTTCTCGATCAACGACATTAGCCAGCGAGGCGTGATCGCTGGAACGATGGAGGCGGAGGTGGATTCCGCCTTGGTAACCCGATCGAAGTCCGGCGGTTTACCGTTCCGGGTGGCGACGGTGACGGCATTTTTCCTTCGCGACTTGCAACCACCAGAACAGGTCGTCCAAGCGATCAATGCGAAGATTGCCCAGGAACAGCAGATCGAGACCGAACGCCACCGGGTGGAAGTGGCCCGACTCCAATCGGCTCAGCAGCAACTCCTGAATCAAACGCTCACGCCCGAAGCCCTGACGAAGCAGTATCTAGAGGTCCTGGAGGCAATGAAGGGCTCGGACAATATCATTCTGTTGGTGCCAACCGAGGGGGGGGTCCCGGTGCTCGATATCGGTGCCCTTCGACGAAACCTACGCGGCCAGTAGCACAGACGACCGAACCGGGGGGGAGTGCTGCGGACCCTCCCGGGACTCAACCCCACCTCACTTACTAGCCTGGCGGGTTGCGGTCGAGTCGGCGCAACCCGGCTATCCCCAGCCACACCAATCCCACGGCGAGGAACATGATCCCTGAGTGGGGTCCTGTCCTCGCCGGCCCGGAGCCGCAGACGCCGTTGACAATGCACTCATCAACCAAGGAGATGCCTTGTAGGGACAGGATCAGCGGGACGCTTAGGATGAGAGTCATTAGAGAAGTATAGGGCTCTTGATCCTGGCCCTGAAGGCCGGACACCAACCTCCCTACCTGAGGGGGGGATTCAGCTGACGGGGCCGCCTCGGACCCCTCCCACATTTGGCACGCGGAGGAACCCTTCAACGCGTGGGGCACGGACAGGGTGGGATTCGAACCCACGATAC
>JAJCZW010000192.1 GCA_029262155.1 Gemmatimonadota bacterium | reverse complement strand
TCCTCCCCCTCCCCCTCCCCCTCCCCCTGCCTACTAGCCGTGAGTAGCGTGGAACCCTATCCTAGGGTGATGGCAAATCACCGTGTGATAGAAGATGGGTGCTCAGATTATCGGTGGTAGTGTTGCTGCTCGTGGGCGCCGCGTGCGGAAGTGCAGAGAACAGAACCGGCAGCCCCGACGTTTCGGATTCCGCGGGGGTAACAATTGTTTCCAATAAGGGAACCGACTCCTTGCTTCCTTGGAGTCTTACGCTTCAGCACCGTCTCGGTCTCGACGAAGACAGTGTCGCCGTTCTCACTCGCATGGGGCCATCGCTTGCTGGAAGCGATGCTTCGGGTCGGATATTTCTCCTAAATACCGGTGCCGCTCGGGTTGAGGTGTACGACACGACCGGGGCGCAACTTGCGACCTATGGCAGGCGGGGAGGTGGGCCGGGGGAGTTCCGGTTTGCCGCCCGCTTAATGGTGCATCCCAATGGCCAGGTCGACGTGGTGGATTATCAGAAGGGGGCCGTTGTGCAGTTCAGCCCCGATGGGACCTTCATGCCCGAGGTTTCGTATCTGACGTATGGATTCCCTTTCACCGGTCTCGTCGGGACACCGTCTACCGGGATACGAATCGTCCCGAGAGCGGGAGTGCGGTCTGGAAGATTGATCGGATCACCCCAACCGATACGGTAACCCTCGGGGAACTGGTCCAACCGGCCGCCGGTGTGGTGCGGTTCTCCTGTGTGGGGCTCAGCGGGCAACCACGAATTCTGAGTCCAGGCCTGAGTTGGTGGGTCGAGGACAGTATGGTTGCCGTCGCTGCAGGAGATGCATACCGTATCGACATCTGGGTGGGCGGGAAGGTTCGACGGAGTATTCGACGGACGGTGGAACCGGCACCGGTTACGGAGGGGGACGTCCGTCGGATGTATCCGGAAGGCAGGCGGATCTCATTTGGTGGAGGAGGGGGGTGTACCATCACGGTCGAGGAGATGATTGAGAAGCTCGGTGTCGCCTCAACCATGCCGGTGCTCAGTGGGGTTCTCCTCGGTCCCGATGGAACGCTCTTCGTGCAACGGTTCACCTTTCCCGACGAACAGGAACAGGTTGATGTCTTTGCCCCCGAAGGTCGTTACCTGGGCTCGCTGATCGAACATGGCCTTCCCGTGGGGTTCCCCGCAGCCGGTTGGATGGCCATCCCGATCGAGGATGCGGAGTCCGGCGGGTACAGTCTCGGTCTCTTTGTAGTGAGGGATCGGTAACCGGCTGTTGACGATCGCTTTACGCAGCCACACGGGTCAACCTCTCGGAGCTGCTCTAGCGGCACCGCCCGTTCGACCGTAGGTTCACGGTACACCCGATAATACGAAGCACCCCAAGGACTCACTTTCCAGGAGCGCGACATATGCGAAGGTACCTAACGCTGATTTGCTGTACCCTGCTTACTGCTAGTATGTTCAGTCTGGCCGCACCCGTTGCTCTCGCGGCACAAGACGCGCCTCCACCACCCGCGGTGCTCGATATCCTGACCGAACGCATCAAACCGGGTCATAACGCGGCCCATCTCGCGACCGAAGCGGCGTGGCCGCGTGCGTTCAGCATGGCGAATATTGAGGTGGGTTGGCTTGGCATGGTTCGGATCACCGGCCCGAGTGAGGTCTGGTTCGTCTCGGGGTATCCTTCGCTGGCCGCCATGGAGGCGGTCGACAATGCGATTGACGCGGCGCCAGGTCTGGGAACGGAGTTGGACCGACTATGGTCGGCCGATGGCGAGCATGTCGACGGTACGGGAAGGATGTTCGCGAAGTATCGCCCCGATCTGAGCAACCATACCGATGTCTTGATTCCCACAATGCGGTATTTCCAGATCATCACCTTCCGCATTCGACCAGGGAAGGAAGCCGTCTTTGCCGAGGCCGCCCAGTCCTATCTCGAAGTGGTGAAGAAGGCGGGTGTCCAGGCCCAAGCGCCGTGGGCGACGTATGAAGTCGTCGCCGGGATGCCGGGACCGACCTTCATGGTCTGGATTCCTTTCAAGAGCATGGCCGATATGGACGATTCGAGTCCCGTTTCGATGGCGATGGGGAAGGCGATGACCGCGGAGGTGTTGAAAAAGTTCAGCACGATGGCATCGGAGAGCTACATCTCCGTGCAGACGAACTATCTGCGGTTCAGTCCCCGACTGAGTCACCTCGATGCGGCGTTCACCGACGGAGACCCCAGCTTCTGGAAGACGACACCCTAGGCCCAGGGTTCCGACGGGAAGAACACGCCGTCCACGATTGGGCGGCGTGTTCTCGTTTGGAAGGTCCTGGCCGAATTGATCCGCCTCAGCCATTCCTTAACAACGACCTCACCCACCACATTCGTTGCGATATCAACCAACATAATGCGAACTTACCCCGGGAGGCGGTTAGGCTCACGAAGAGAGTTACGGCCTCGCTCGTGGCGCGGTAGCCCCTGGCCAACCAACACGCTGGGCGATCCGCAGCAGGTCCGATTCATCGGGTCGAAGGACCAGTTGAAAGAGCCGGGGCGATCTCTGCACGTCTGCCGGCAGCCTGTCCCAGTTCTCCGGGGAGAGAACGACCGGCACCCCGTCCGGAATCCCGCTAATGGCAAGGAGTGGCTGTGTGGTGAGCTGCAAGTCTATTACGATGCTTCGTCCCAACGCCCTGGTCAAATCCTCGGCGATCGCCGCGCCGGTATGCCCGGCAACCCCCAGCAATACAAGCTTCCCCGCCTTCTCTGCCGCTTCGGCTAGGCGAGACAGGTTCTTCTCATCAAGGTGCACCCCGAAGAATAGGGGCTCTTTCTCGCGCCCCTCCACAGCAGCCCGCAGCTCGGCGTAGTGGTAGAACGTCCCCAGGTAGACACCCTCCGGGATCGGCCCGACCGATCCGAGGACCCACGGCTGTGCCTCAATCCCGCTCCACCGACCGACTTGTTCGGCGAGCGAGGTTGCTAGCGAGTCAGTGCACTCTACCACCCACACCGGTTCGGGCACGTAGCGGTCAGCGGTTGTGAGCCGATTGGCCAATTCGATGACAGATACTCCGTATCGCGTTTCGGCAGTCCGGGCAACCCGCGCAACAAATGCTTCGATGCTCTCTTCATACTCTTCTCGGAAAGAGTCGGCGGCGGCTATGACGGTCGTTCCCTGCCGGTCCGAGGTTTTGACCAGACCGGACTCTTGAAGAGATCGATAGGCGTGCCGAACGGTGTGGAGGCTGACCTTCCAGGCTCTTTCCCCTTCGCGCAAGGAGGGAAGCTGATCCCCTGCTTTGAGTTCGCCCGACGCGATCTTATGGCGAATCCTGGTTGCGATCTGGAGGTAGAGGGGGACCTCGCGGATTTCGTCCTCTTGCGCGATCAGGGGCACAGCTGGTATCCTGAATGAGGGCTGTTATAGTAACTATAACAGATGGCGAGTCTGTTCGCCATGAGACCGGTTAGGAGGAGAGAATGCCAGGGGAGCATCCAGGACCGTTTCATGCCCTATCCCTATTGCTCTTGCTGATCTTGGCACCCTCAGGGGAGGTGGTTGGGCAGGCGAATCCGGGAAGGGATTCGACATGGCTGCATCACGACTCGCTGGTTGCCGACCTTGGAGAGTTAGCTGACTTCGTAGAGCAAACGCATCCGGACCCATACGGAGTGGATGGCAAGCTCGGTTTCCACCGGCGTCTCCATCGGACGCTGAGGAGCATTCCTGAGAGTGGGATGAGCCGTGAGGCATTTCATGGACTACTGGAGCCGTTTCTTGCCCAAATCGGGGATGGTCACACCAAACTGCAGTCGCTCGTGACGACCCAGGACCCGGAGAACGATGGGCCTGGGCTGCCGATCGACTTTCAGATCTTAGCAGAGAATGCACAGCGGCCAGTCCCGAAGCTGTTTGTGCGTGGGGTGACGGGGTTCGGGGATGAGTTGGTCGGGGCCGAGGTTCTGGCTGTGGCAGGGGTGAACCTGTCGGTGCTTTTGGAAAGGGAACGCCAGAGGGAAAGCTACGAGAACGATTTTGGTAACTTGCAAAATCTGGTCTGGCGGCTCGGGCGAGAGCAGGGTCTCCGGAATCTGATCCCTGAGTGGTCCGTGGGAGATAGCATATCGGTGGAGTTGAGGCTTCCGGGCGGTGAGCGGAGGGGACTCCTGCTTCGACGTGGAACTGCTCCCAAGACATGGGATGAGGCGTTTGCAGGCGTACGGACGAGTGTGTCCCTTCCACTGACCCGTGTAGGTGAACCGGTCTATCGCTTTCTCGATCCTGAACGGACCAAGGCACTGCTGAGACTCGACAACACCTGGGCTTACCGCGAGACTTTTGAAGTGCTGGTGAAACGTGGGCGCGGTAATCTCAACTGGGCCCGGAGCTTCTACCGTACCTATCACGGCACGACACCTCCGGCCGACACGACCCGCCTAGTGGAGGCGCTGCCGGCCGCCACCGATGTGCTCCGATCCCTTGTGGAGGAAATGCGAATAGCAGATACCCAGACCCTCATCGTCGACCTACGGCGGAATAGTGGGGGGACATCCGCGATCGTCAACATGTTGCTCTACTACCTCTACGGCCGAGAAGGCTGGAGACAATTCTTTGGTCACTTCTACACGATTCGACGCGTCACATCCAATGAATTGGAGGAGAGGGATTCTGCCACAGTCAGCCGCTTCCCCTTCCGTGCCGGAGACTATGACTTCAGTGGGGAGTTTCGCGCTGCCGAACGAACTCCGTCGGAAGCGGGGGATGAGTCCTACTGGAAGGCGACGACCATCTCGTTCGGCGAGGAGTTAGAGCGGAACACCTACGAGGGATACTACGCTCCTCCACATGTCATCGCCTTGGTATCGCCCGGGACTTTCAGTGGCGGATTCTGGGTTGCTGCGGCACTCCGGAGAATGGGCGCTCGGTTAGTGGGAGTATCCTCGGGTCAAGCGGGAAACGCATTCGCCAATGTACGATATACGACCCTGAGCCGGAGCCACCTCCGGGTAGGTGTCTCCTCTCGGCTCTTTGTGCTCTTTCCCGAGGAGCGAGCCGGGATGAACGTGTTGCCGGTGGATCTCGCGTTGACCTTTGACCGCTGGCGAGCAACCGGGTTCGCCCCGAACGCTGAGTTGCTTATGGCACTCGATTCGGTTGCCGCCGCTGGTGAAGTCAGAGAATAGCGAGTAGCGCCTTCCCGACGACGCGAATGTGGGCGACTGGCCGAATCGATCCGCCTCAGCCATTCTTCAACAACAACCTCACCCACCACACCCTGACCTCGCCGGAGTCCACGCGTGTCCCTGCCTCATGCTGCTTCCACCGCACGTCGCACCCATCGGTTCACCGAATCGGTGATCCGAGGAATGACCCGGTTGGCTCGGGAACACGATGCGATCAACCTAGCCCAGGGGTTCCCCGATTTTCCGGCACCTGACCTCCTGAAAGACGCGGCCGCCGACGCCATTCATCGGGATATCAACCAGTATGCGATTACTTGGGGGGCCACTCGGCTCCGGGAGGCACTCGCCACCAAGTATGGGGAGTGGTACGGCCTCCCGGTGGATCCGAATACTGAGTTGACAGTCACCTGTGGGGCGACTGAGGCGATGGCCTCTACCCTCCTCGCCATCGTGAACCCTGGTGACGAAGTCATCGTGCTGGAACCGTTCTACGAGAACTACGGCCCCGATGCGGTCCTCTGTGATGCCAAGCCGGTATTCGTCCCGATGGCACCGGGCGAATCCCTCGATCTCGACCGACTCGCCGCTGCGTGCACTGAACGGACCAGGGCGATCATTGTGAACACCCCCAACAACCCTGCCGGGCGTGTCCTCCGGCGTGACGAACTCCAGGGAATCGCCGATCTCTGCCAGCGGTGGGACGCGTATGCGGTCACAGACGAGATCTACGAGCATATTCGCTACGAGGGCGATCACATCCCGATCGCTACGCTACCAGGAATGCGCGACCGGACCATCACCATCAGTGGTGCTTCCAAAACATTTAGCATCACCGGTTGGCGAGTCGGTTGGATCATCGCACCACCCCAGACGACCGATGCGATCCGCAAGGTCCATGATTTCTTGACAGTGGGGGCTCCGGCCCCACTCCAGGACGCCGTGGCCGTGGCCCTCGAGTCGTTGGGCCCGGACTACTATGCTGGCCTCGCCCGAGGCTATCGGATTCGCCGCGATCTCTTGTTCAACGCACTTGTGGCCGTCGGCTTTCGTTGTACGTCTCCCCAGGGTGCTTACTACATTTTGGCCGACTTCGGTGGCCTTTCCTCCGACGATGATACGACGTTCAGTCGTTGGATGGCACGCGAGGTCGGGGTTACGCCTGTACCAGGGTCGAGCTTTTATAACGATCCAAAGCTGGGGCGATCGATGGTCCGGTTCGCTTTTTGTAAGACCGAAACACTATTACAGGAGGCCGCAGACAAACTCCTTGCGTGGAAGCCCTCGGTGACGGCGTGACCCAGGCAGAAGATTGGAGCTAGGTTCATTCAGGATGGCACCATGATCGTGATTCACTCACTCCGACAGCGCATCCCCCTCGGCGGGGTACTCCTGCTCGGTGGAAGTCTCCTCGGGGCGACTGCGCTTCCGGGTCAAACCCCAGACACACCGGCGGGGATCGTCGCGCGCGTGGTCGACTCCGCCGGCACTGGGGTCGGTGGGGCGGAGGTGCTCCTCGTCAACACGGTGCACCGGACCACCTCCGATTCGACGGGTCTGTTTCGGCTGCGTCTCATCCCACCCGGCGAGTATTTGCTACAGGTGCGCCGGGTGGGGTACGAGCCCCGTTACCTTCGCGTTCCCCTCGCGCCGGGGGAAGCGTGGGGAGGGCAGGTGATCCTTCGCTCCGCCCCGGTGACGCTCCCAGAGGTGGTGGCCACCGTCCCCAATCCATGGAACAAACCTGCCCATCTCATGGACACTCGGAAATATGACGACTTCTATCGTCGTCGCCGGGCGGGCCGTGGCGCTTTCTTCGATCGGGCGGAGATCGAAAAGAACCATTGGGACCGCTTTGGATCGTTGACGGAGATGGTCGATCGGATGGGGGTCCCGGGCACTCGGGGGATCGGAGTGGCGCGCTGTGAGGACAGTTCCTTCATGGGT
>JAJCZW010000191.1 GCA_029262155.1 Gemmatimonadota bacterium | reverse complement strand
CGACTACGGCGTGCTCATGGTCCTCTTCACCGGATAGACGCGACACGCGGGCGGGCTGGGACTCGACGCACTCTCACGGCCCGTCGCCCGGTCTCGGGCACGAGAAACGGCGCGGTGGTCATGTGACTTCCGAGCTGCGGTTCTGTATACTGGCTGACGCAAACCCGGTCCCCGAGAGTGCCCTGACGCATTAGACCCGTCAGGAGCACCCGACGGTCCGGCGGGGAAACATGGCAATCTGCTTCCGGAGGGTACGAATGAACGCACACAGAAACTCCATTGGACACCTGGCAGGCGTCTTCTTTGTGATCGCGACCGCGAGTTGGGCCTCGGCCCAGCTCCCGGACCATCCCATCTTGACCGAAGTCTACGCAAATCCGCAGGGCGCCGCCGACGGACCCGTCGGGCGTGATCCAGCCAATCTCCACCAGGAGTTCTTCGAAATCTGGCTGCCGCCCACGCTGGATCTGAACATCAACCTGACGATTTACGAGATCGAGGGCGATGAGACGAGTAACGGACTGGGATTGGTCAACTATCGCCTCGATCTACCCACCCTCTGCGTCGCACCCTCTCCCGCGATGTGCGGGGGGGGCCTTCACGTCCCGACCACTCCCACCGAAGGGGGTGTCGTCGTCCTCGGCTGGGTCGATTACTCCGTCAATCCAGCCGCGGGCACGTGCAGCGTGAGCGGCGGGGCATGCACTCCGTATCTCGATGATTGCCCCGCCATCCCTCTCAACGAATGCCAGGCACCCGCCCCCACCGCGCTGGGCGGCTCGCCGAGCACACGCGTCGCCCTTATCAGCGGCGGCATCACCACGACCGGTGGCGACTTCGTCTTCATCGCCATCAACGGCCACCATTTCGGTGGAACGACCAACTTCCCGACCCTTCTTGCCGAAAACCTGATCGACATCGACGATGGCATTGGACATGCCACGGAAACCAGCAGCGGACTGATTCAAAACGGTTCCAGTGCCTTCCTTCTCGTCAGCCGAGACGCCCCGGGCTACGTCGAACTCTGCGACGACCTGCACGCTGGAGATTGTGTTGCCGGAGCCGACCCCGCGTTGCCCACCGATGCGTCCGGCCTGAGCACCACCGCACTCCTCGACGGCCTCGCAAGCAACGACCACTCGCTTTTCGACGTCACGCTGCAGCCCTACGTTCCCGGTGGCGGCATTGATCTGGAGACCGTGCTCCCGCTCGGCGGAGCGTTCAGCCTGCTGATTCCACAGATTCCCGAGGAAGACCCGAATCCACCCAACCCCGGCATCGCCAGTGGCTACGCTCGGGTTCTGGTCGACGTACCCAAGACGACGGAGACCGCCGCCGCCGACGACCCCGCGGCGGATGCCACAACCGCTTACCGCCACGTCCGCGACGCAGGACCCTTCAAGCCTACGCCCGGACGGGTCGTCCTAACACTCTCCGCCCCCGAACTGGGTATCGGCGACGACACGGAGAAGGTCTTTCAGGTCTTGGGCGGAACGACGCTCGAAGTGGACCTCTTGGCGGCCAACGTCGGCGGCAACTTCCCGATTGATATCAGTGCCACCGGAGGCACCTCCAGTAACCCAGCCGTCGCCACATTCGGTCCCGGCACTCCCGCGACCAACGTGCAGGGCCAGTCGTTCGGACTCCCTACCACCAATATCACTGTGCCAGTGAACGCGGCTGATGGCGCTAGTGCCACAGCCGACGCAAACGTCTCGGCGACCAATACCAACATGGGAGACCCAGCCGTCCTCAATCCGATGCAAACATCGATGATGACCGCCATCGCATTCAATCCCACGACCGGACAAGACATCAATGGACTACCCTTCGAAACCACCGTATTTGTGGCCATCCAGGGCATCCCCGAGGACGCGGTGACCAACGAGTTTCTGCAAACCGATCTCGGCGCTTATGTCGCTGGCAACATCCCAGCCGGCCCCGTGCGAGACCTCCTCGGGCACGGCGGCATTCTGATCGATCCTCTCACAGACCTGCAGAATGGCGATCTTCTGTTTGGGACCCCGGGAAACGCAGGCCTCATTGAGAGCATGCCGAACGACTGCTGCGAGTTCATCAACGCGGCGGGGCCACCGGCCGGTGAAGACGCACTGCAGACGGTCTTGAACTCCGCCGAAGCGGGCAGCTCCCTGACGTATGTGGACAGCATCCCTGCCGGTACGTGCCTGGTCGATCCGCAAGGGAGCCCGTGTTTTCCTCTGACTCCGACCGTACCCGCAGACCCAGGGCTCAACGCGATCCAAGTGCGAATCAGTCCCGGACCCGCCCCGGATATGTTCACCTTCGGTGGCTCCTTCACTCCCTCGGAGCCGCTCTACTTCGCCGAGCCCGACGGACAGGTCAACCTCTCCGGAAGCAACCTCAACAACGTCACCACGTCACGCACTTTCGAGCTCGCCATCGTTGACACCAATGTCAAACCCGATGGCTTTCTCAGCACCGGAAGCGGCGACGATTTCGGTATCCTCGTCCGCGTCGAGGCCGTCGAGCCAGGGTCTCCCGTCCAGCTCGACCAGTGGATATTCCTCAGTTT
>JAJCZW010000190.1 GCA_029262155.1 Gemmatimonadota bacterium | reverse complement strand
AATGTGCAGCTCGGTTTCGGAAACAACCCGAACCTGACGGTGCACGACAACTTTGAACTCCCGTCCACTCCCGTGCCAGAGCCATCCACGGTGTTCCTCTTGGCAACTGGCCTGACGGTTCTGGGCGTTGCAGGCTGGTTTCGCCGCCGAAAGTCCACCGGACGCTGATACTCCTCCCAGTGTCACGGTAAGGAAAGCCCGATTCCAGATAGTGGAATCGGGCTTTTCTTTCGTTAGGTCGCGTCATCAATACCAAGTGTCAGCTACCTGACTGGCGCCTCGGCTCCCCTTGACCTATTGTCCTCATGTGTGGCTTCGGAAGAATCATGACGTTACCGAGGCGTACCTCACCATACCCCTACACCCATGTTTCCCCAGGAGCTCCCAACGTGTCGCTACTCCCTCTTCCGCTCTCTCGGCCCGTCGTCCTCGGACTTGCCCTTACCGTAGCCTGTGGAGGTGGTGGAAACAGCAGCGGTCCAAACCCACCGCCACCACCGCAAACACCTGGCCCAAACCAGGTGCTTGTCGTCAACAACACCTTCAACCCAACGACCCTGACTGTTGGCGTTGGAGTCACCGTAACCTTCACCTGGGGCAACGGTGCGCGGACCCATACGGTGACGCCCAACGGGGCGGCAATCCCAGCTTCGCCGAACCAACCCCAAACACACGATAGTCCGTTTTCGTTTCAGGCGACCTTCCCCACGGCCGGGACCTTCAAATATTTCTGCCTGACCCATGGGGCGCCGAACAGTGGCATGCGCGGAACGATCGTGGTGCAATGACCCCCCTTCACACCCGGCGTCGGTACGGTATCACATTGGCGGCCTTGCTCGGGGTGGTCCCGGCCCAGGTGGCACGCGGACAAACCGCGTTCGATGCCCCGCCAAACCTCGCCCAGGCATGGACGCTGACGCCGGGTGTTATCCAGTTCAACCTATTGCATCGTTTTTGGCTCGGTCCTCCACCATCCCGAAAACTCTTGAACTCGCCCACCCTCTCGGTCGCGATCGGATGGAACAACGCCATCACGACTGGGATGAACTACGCGACCTCTTCAGAGATCGCCACCTCACGACCAAACGAACTCGAGTTGTTTGGGAGGGCTGCGGTCGTGCGACAAGTCCGTGGCTCCCCGGTCGATCTCTTTGTGCAAGGGGGCTACAACACGGCTTCGGAAAGCGTTGATGGCCAATTCCTGCTCGCTCGTATGGTGGGACCACTGCGTGCGGTTGCCGCGATGGGAGTACTGGGCGAGGCATTCGAAGAGGGCCTCACTCGGGTTACGGTAGGGGGGGGCGCCACACTCCAACTCGCCTCCTTCATCGGAATCACCGGCGATCTGGTTTCCCTCACCGACCGGCGAGACGAGGAAGATGTTGCGTGGAGTGCGGGCCTGATGGTGGGCGTTCGAGGGACACCACACACCCTCTCCCTGCATGCTTCCAACGTGGCCAGCCGCACGGTGCAGGGGATGGCACGAGGAAGTGGCCGAACCCGTTACGGCTTCGAGTACACTATTCCGGTCAACCTCACCCGCCGGAGAGCTGGTACCTCACGCCCCGCCACCCCGATCCAGGTGACCGACCGCGCCACCGGCGACACGGTGTGGATTGATATCCGCGGCATGCGCTTTACCCAAGACCGAGTGGAAGTCGCCCAGGGCACCACCGTCGTCTGGCGTAACCGCGATCCGCTCACTCACACAGTGACTCGCGAAGATGAGCAGATCCATTCAGGGGACATCGAGCCCGGGGCGACCTGGTCAATGACCTTCACAACGTCCGGACGCTTCTCCTATCACTGTACGCCTCATCCATTCATGCGTGGGGAAGTCATCGTCCGACCTAGTCGATCGAACTAACCCTAACATGGCCCCATAGGGCCAGTCCATCCAACCCGTATATCCTATCGTTGGACTCGCTGAGATCGGCGCAAAGTGGACGTAGTGAAATGGCGAGGGTGGGGCGGACCGGACGTCGCATCCTTCCACCCAACACCCCTTGGCACCGTCGTAGGGTTAGCCCCCTGAAGCCAACCCCTCCATCATGTCGACCAACGTCTCTTCCGGCAGCCAACGTCCCCGGAGCATGACACCGGCGCGACGTCGAAGATTGGTCAGATCGACGAGGGGATCTCCCTGCAGCAGAATCAAGTCCGCCCGAGCACCAACCCGGATCGTCCCTACCGGTTGCGACCCCAGGAAAAAGGACCGGAGAAAATCCCCCGCGTTGCGTGTGCCAGCAGCGATTGCCTCGTAGGGGGAGAGGCCAGACTCCACCAGAAGTCGGATGTCGTCATGGATGGAAAAGCCGGGGAAGAGACCAGGAATTCCTGGTGAGTCGGTCCCCAGGATGATCCGAACACCCGCATTCGACATCGCCGCGGTAAGCTCGCGAAGCAGTTGCAAACGATCCTGCATCACCGGCCGACCACCGACTTGAATAGTATAGGGGTTGTTCTCTGTCCACTCCCGGAGCCAACGCGGATGCAGGAAACGGATTTCGCCGCGAGTGAGGATCTCGCTCAGTGCCGACGGATTGGCCCACTGAGCCGTAATGCTGGCGAAGGTTGAGAGGTTGGCCGTGACGAATGCGCCAGCGTTGAGAGTGATGTTCACCGCAGAAGGGATGAGTGAACGATCCTGGGTGTTGTTAAAGTGGGTGTAGATATACTCCTCTCCGTGCGCAATCATGCCTACTCCGCCAGCGAGAATCCCCGCCATGCCGGGTGCGCGCACCCCGTGCGCTGCCACAGCCATCCCTTGGGCTGATGCCTCCGCCATGACACCGTTGAAGGCGTCGACTGAGAGCGAGTTGTACATCTTCACAAAGTCGAGCCCGACGCCGGCCATCGTCCGGACGATCGAGCGCGCTTGGGTAGCCGACGCGGCAGTGCGAGAGGCAGAAGCTATTCCACCCATTCCATCGATCAATCCACCGAGCCAGAGTGTCGGCCCGACCCGCGCTCCTTGTTCCACCTCACTTCGCCACGCCAGGAGGTCGTTGTCTCGGGAGGGAAACGCCCCCATATGCACGATCGTCGTCACGCCACTCACCACATACGGAAGGAGGTCCTGCTCGAAGACGGGATGCGTGTGGGCGTCGACAAGCCCTGGCATGAGAAACATGCCGGTGGCGTCGATCTGCAGAGCGGTCGATGGGATGGAGACCGTCCCATCCGGACCGATCTCTCTGATCCATCCCCCCGCGACGAGAACGGTGTGCCCTCCAAGCCGCACCTCGGAATCCATCGGCAACACCGTGGCATGCACAAAGGCAACGGCATGGTCAGACCCCGCAAGCGCGTCCTGCCGCACCGTGACCGGTACGGTCACCGAGACACCGTTTACCGTCACGACGATGGATGTGCCACCGAGTGCTACCGCCTGGGCCCGGCCCGATGCATCAACGGAGACGATGGAAAGGTCAGAGGAGGAAAAGGAGGGTGTGATACCTCCGACGACCGTCCCATTCCGGTCGGTTGCGGTAACCGTCAGCTGTTGGCGCTGCGGCACCCATGTGAAGGCGACACTAGCCGGTACTACCTGAACCGATACCACCGGCAACGGTGCCGATGGTGGCCCGGGTGGTGGGGTAGTTGGGTTGCTTTCACCGCACCCAAACAGGTTGACGAGAGCAGCAAACAGGATAGCGCGGGAACCCCTCCCACAAGAAGCACGAACCTGAAGGAACCCTTCCATCACCCGCCTCCGGCAAGCAACACCGCCCGCACGACCGTCGGGTTGTTTGCCGCCCCTTGCGTGCTCAGCACCTGGTTGAAGTACAACGTGGAGCCGTCGGCTGAGAGCGCCACACCGTTGGGGAGCGAGAGCGACGCTCGCGTGCTGGAGCCGTCCCGAAACCCTTGTATCCCGGATCCGATGAGAACCGACGGGGTCCCTAGAAGAGAGACAGTGTAGATCTGGTGCGCCCCCCGTGCCGTCACGTAGAAGACACCGTTCCCAAAGGCGATGTGGCCAAGATTACCGCCTGGCAACGTTGCGAAATTCGAAACTGCCCCCACGGGTGTGACTTGGAGCATCGCGCCATCGTTGAAGTTGGCGACATACACATTACCACCGGGCCCCACCGTGATCCCGTTGGGGCAGTTGAACAGTGGGCTGGAAGCGAAGGGCTCTGAGGTACCGTCGGGTTTCACCTTCTGAATCGTGTTGCTGCTGCAATTGGCAACATACAGATCGTCGTTCGAATCGAAAGCCAATCCAACCGGCCCAGCGATACCCTCGGTGACAAACGTGGTCATGACACCGTTGTCATCGATCCGCAGCACGGCGTTTCCGTTGAAGCTCGCCTGATGGAACCGACCCTTCGAATCCCAGGCACCCCCGAGAGCCGTGAGGAGTGGTGGGCCACCGGCAAACAAACTCGACTGGCCCGTGGGAGTGACCCGGAACACCCTTTGCCCGCCAAGCCCCGGTGTTGGACCCGAATCACCCACGTAGATGTTGCCGTCCGGACCGACCGACACTCCCCCGTTGCCAGCCTCAGTAAGGGTGGCCACCGTCGCGACCACAGTATTCTGTGTCAGCTCGAACTCGGGCCCGAGGGTCGCGAGCGCATTCGACGCTGGCCCCGTACTCGCAACACTCAGGATGAAGAGACGGTAACGCTGGCCCTCACCGATCGTCGCCAGATCGGTGTCGGTAGCTCCCGGCGCCGGGGAGAACCCGGTCAACCCATCTACGGACGATACTTGAATGAACCCACCGGGCGTCACTGCATTGGCTGCCGCCAGATCGAACGCTCCTGCTTGAGCCGCCTTCACGAAGAAGACCCGGAACCCCGAAATCCCACTTGGGTCAGGGACGTCGAAAGTGATGACGAAGTCCGAGGCATCGCCAGCGTTCGCGGCATCGTCGATCGTGATATTGGCCACTGGAGCCACGAACCTCGGCGGCGGCAGCGGCGGCGGGTTTGGCCCCGTGCCGCCTCCGCATCCGACGACGGTGGTCGAAAGCAGGAGGAGGGCAATGACAACAAGCTGGCGGGACATAGGAGTGGCCTTTGTGGCGGGTAAAGTGGCCCCCAACCTATCACCTTCTCCAGCCGTCAGAAACAGAGGTTTATCTGAGCAATTACGTGAACCGAATCTGAGCCCCTATCCTCATTCAGGGCAAGAAGATACGCGCCGTAGCTGAAGATCGGGTTTAGGGATCAAGTCGGGATCTCCGAGTTAGATCGGCTTCTGTCGAATCCGCTGATCAGGTACCAATGTACCGAGACCTAGGAACACAGCTCCCTCTCACGAAAGGGGCGATGGTCCCAGGCTGCATGGAACCCACCCGCATGTGGGTCCGACACCATCAGTCTCTATTGCCCGCGATGCTTGGCTACCACACCACCCGTCATTACGAATTGGACGTTTTCCATTACCCGAATGTTCTCGAGTGGATTCCCACGTACTGCAATAAGATCGGCTCGGAGGCCGGATGCGATCCTCCCTCGATCCGAGACCCCGAGCAGCTCGGTTGCGACAACGGTTGCCGACCGGATCGCATTGAGCGGTGACATGCCACGCGCAACCAATGCCGTGAACTCCTTCCCATTATCGCCGTGAGGATACACTGCCGCATCGGTCCCAAAGGCGATCTTGACCCCCGCCTGAATGGCGCGACTGAGACTTCCCTTCGCGCGGGGCAGGACAAACTCGGCCTTGGCGCGAATAGGGGCAGGAAGGGCATCCAGGTCGATCACATCGGCAAGGTGTGTGGTTGGAACGAGGAACGTTCCGCGCTCTTTCATCAGGGCGATCGCCTCATCATCGAGAATCGATCCGTGCTCGATGGATGCCACGCCCGCGCGGACTGCCGCCTTTATCCCTTCAGCGCCATGGGCATGGGCCGCCACCTTCATCCCGTGCCGAGCGGCCTCCTCGACAATCGCCCGCATTTCGACCTCGGAGTACTGCTGGGCACCAACTGGTCCCTCAAAGGACAACACCCCTGCTGTCGCGCAGATCTTGATCCCTTTGGCACCATGCTTTATCTGGTAACGAACCGCGCGGATCACGCCGTCGACGCCATCGGCCACGCCCTTTTCCGGTCCCGACTCGAGGATCCCCGGGATATACCCCGTGACGTCGCAATGCCCACCGGTTATTCCCAGCGAGTGGCCCGACGGAAAAACACTCGGTCCGTCGATCAGACCCTGATCGATCGCGCGCATGAGGGCGACATCCACAAACCCTCCTGAGCCCACGTCACGCACGGTCGTAAACCCTGCCTGGAGCGTGAGGTGGGCATTCCGTGCGCCGCGGAGTGCGGCGGCGGCGTCCGTTTCTTTCACCGGCCGATTGACCCAATCACCACTGATGTCGTAGGCCAAGTGGGTATGCATGTCGATAAGTCCGGGGAGAAGCGTCTGGTCTCCGAGATCGATGACGGTGGCCCCATCAGGTACTCCCCCACCAACTCCGACGATCTGACCGCCCTCGATCAGAACCACCGCATCGGGAACCATTCGACCGCTCACGACATCGAGATATCGGGCCGCCCGCACCGCCGTGACCTGCGCCTGGAGGGCGGGAACCACCAGAAGGCATACCACCAACAGACCCCACGCTCTTCCGCGCATTGTACTAACTCCTTCTACGAGGGAATGGAACTTGAATGACCCAAAACCTACGAGGGATCCAACCGTGGGGAAAGTGAGGGTATCGATCCCATCATGAGATCAGACTAGACCTCTTGCGTCTCCTCCACCTCTTCACCAACCAGACCAGCGAGTGTCCGCCCAACCTCTTCGACTAGACGATCCGCCGTGAATGGTTTGACCAGAAGAGTCACGCTGAGATCGAAGGTAATGGCGGGGTGCTCCGAATAACCCGAAATAAACAGCACCCGCAACCCTGGCCGTTCCAACTGGAGGCGGCTGGCGAGATCCACACCATGCACCCCGGGCATGACCAGATCGGTGAGCAAGAGGTCGATATGGGGCTGACGCCGGGCGATATGTAAGGCGGTTGCGCCATCCTCTGCCGTCAGGACTCGATATCCCTGTTGCCGCAGCGCGCGTTCCGAGAGCGTGCGGATCATCTCCTCATCCTCAACCAGCAGTATCGTCTGACCAGCGGCCGATGGCCGCGTCAGGCGGGTACTGGGAAGAGCCCCTACCCTTCCGTCCTTCACCCGGGATCGGCGGAGTGCAGGAAGACCGATTCGAAAGAGGGTCCCCTTCCCCAAGCTACTCTCGACTCGGATGTGACCACCCAGCTGTTGCACGATCCCGTAGCAGGTCGCCAAACCAAGACCCGTTCCCTTGTTCTGGGGTTTGGTCGTGAAGAAGGGCTCGAAAATACGGTCGAGTACTTCAGGAGACATTCCCGTCCCCGTATCCTCAACCGATACACAGACCCAGGGACCAGGTCGTGCTTCAGGGTGCTCCCGTAAATCTGCTTTGGTCAGCATCACGTCCTCAGTACGGATCGTAATGACACCACCGTCGGGCATCGCATCACGCGCATTCACCACGAGGTTGACCAATACCTGTTGTAACTGCCCAACATCGGCCCGGACGGGGGCGGTCTCTTCGCTCGGACGAAGCACTAACTGGATGTTCTCAGGTATCAGGGGCCTGAGCAGCCGCTCGACGGACATGACGAGCGGTCCAATGCTGATAATCTGAGGTGTAATCACTTGGCGACTGGAGAATGCCAGGAGTTGCCGCGTGAGGTCCGCCGCTCGTTCTGCGACGGTGTCAATCTGTCCCAAGTCTTCCACGCAGAGATGATCGGGTCCGAGTTGGTCCCGAATCAACGCAGTGTAGCCCAAGATCGCAGTCAAGAGATTATTGAAATCGTGCGCGATCCCCCCTGCTAACTGTCCGACGGCTTCAAGCTTCTGGGCTTGTCGGAGTTGGGCCTCAAGCAATCGGCGTTCTTCGATATCTTGGACCACGAAGATGATGTAGATCGGGACGCCTTTTGGGTTCCGCTGCAACGACGCGGTCACCTGCGTCCACACTGACTCTCCGTCGCGATCACGGTACCGCTTCTCCCACTGGTGGGTCTTCAGGTCCTCACAGTAGAGACTGTCAATGATCTGCCGTTCGCGGTCAAGATCGTCCGGATGGATCAAACCCCACTCCGACGCCGCCAAGACTTCGGTGGACGTGCGTCCGAGTATCTCACAGATGCGGTGGTTGGCGCGGAGGATGGAACCATCCCGATCGACATGCAGAATTCCGACGGCCGCTTGGTCGAATGTTCCCCGGAACCGTTGATCACTCTCGGCCAACTCACCCACGACGGTCTCAAGGTCGGCCATGCGCTCCACCAGCGTCTCCCGCATGAGAGAGACTGTCGTCCCCAGCTGGGCCACTTCCTGTAACCGGCTCATCGGCATCGGGTCAGGAGTCTGGTCAAGTCGTCGGGATTGCTCACTCCACTCTGCCACCCGCGCTAGCGGGGCACCAATCCACTTCGCCATGCGGTTGGACAAAAGGACAACCGGCGCGAGCGCGATCGCTCCCGACAGAAGAATGAGTAGCAACTCGTTCTTCGTGCCCACCAACAGATCGGATTCGGGAAGGACGACACCGATCCAAACACTCTGTGTCTTGGAGAGGAGATAGGGCTTGAAGCTCCCCCACCAGGTTTCCCCTCCGCTGACAAAGGTAAAGGGTGGTTGTTCCGTCACTCCACGCTGTTGCCAGACACCTTCCCAAGCCGACAACACCGGATGTGAGAAGGCGCTCAGGGGCCGCAGGTACAACTCACGCCGGTCGACCGACGGTCCGAACAACGAGTCGGAGGGGAGGGCAAGGACTTGGGAAGAATCCGTCAGGATAAAGGAACTCCCCCGGCGTGTCGGGCGGAGACGATCCGTCAGTGTGGAGAGCGCGTCGAGCCCGAGGCTATACCCAACGACCGTAATTGCCCCCGCTGAATCTGTCGCAGCCACCGCGGCTGTCATGCCAGGGCTCCGTAAAGGTCGAAGCCCATAGGCTGGGGTCCAGGAAATCAACTCGTCAATACCATTCCCACGACCGAGCCGAAAAGCGAGGCGGTAGCGAGACATCGCCGCACGATACCACGCTTGATTACTAACGCTATATGTCGGAAGTGGGACCGTCCAATTGGCCACGCCCTCCCCACTCTTCCCACTCCACAATACCCACTCACCAACCTGCCACGACCCGGAATCAGCCAACGTACGGGAAAGAAAATCCACAGAATCCACTGCCGGGGATGGAACACCCCCTGGGGGAGCGATGCCGAGCAGGTGCCGATAGGAGGTGTCGTAGGGGAACACGATGACTTCGTCGCCATGATTGTTGGCAACAATCATCGTACTGGTGGAACGAAGCTGGTAGACCGCCGGCAGTAATTCGTCCCGAATCAGTGCGTCATCCTGCGGCCGCAATGCTCCGTGCTGAACCTGCAGGAGATCACCCGCAAGCCGATCGTGCACCGGCTGGAACAACAGATCCAACCCACTCTCGGTGAGTCGGGTGGCACTCTCGAGCATCGGTCCCGCGAACTGACGGACCAAACGTCGCTGATGAAATCGATGGAGGGCCAGCGCCAGCAGAGAAGCCATAACAACAAGCAAGCCATAGCTCATGACTAGGACTTGTCGAATGCTAACCCGTCGTGTCGAAGGGTTCTCTTCGTCCTGCCCAACCGACATGCCCACTCCACTACCGGGGGGGGGAGTTCATGCGCACAGAAACCCTAATATATGTGTAAGACGGCCGCTGCCTGGGAAATGGACTGAACCAGACCGTTCAACGATACATCTTGACATATCGTATGATATATCGTACGATATGTCTAGGCTCATTCAGGAGGACCCCATGGGTCAGGCAAATGCGTGGTTTGGCGACATCTTCGACGAAATCGACAACAGCCTCAAAGACTGGAGCACCCGCTGGCGTTTTGGGTTCGGTCCCGGACGCAGGAGACGGCCTATGTTCGAGTCGGGCGACCTTAAATACCTCATCCTGAAGCTCATTCGGGAGCGCCCCCGTCATGGATACGACATCATCAAGGCGTTGGAGGAACGGATGGGAGGGTGCTACACCCCTTCGGCGGGAACCGTCTATCCCACACTCCAGCTCCTGGAAGACGAAGGCTATGTTCGGGTCGTTGAGGCCGATGGCAAGAAGGTTTACCACATTACTCCCGAAGGCGAAGCCTTTCTCGATGAGCATCGGGATACCATCGAAGAGATTCTCAATCGGGTCAAGGACACTGTTCGCGACGTCACCGGTGGACCTATGCGCGAACTCCATGAGAGTTTCGCCCATTTGGCGAAGGCCACGTATCGCTGGGCTTGGCGCCGCGG
>JAJCZW010000189.1 GCA_029262155.1 Gemmatimonadota bacterium | reverse complement strand
GATCCAATCCCAGCTCGACGGTATCTCTGGGAGATCGACACCCTCCAGATGACCGGCACCACGCCGGCACCGAATAGCCGCCTGGGTCGGCTCCAGGTCGATCTCCAGCCGATGTTAGGCCGAGTGGCGGTGGCTCCGCGCGGGGACGAAGCGTATGCCGGACGGTGGCCCGGCGATTTTGGCGGGAACATGGATGCACCCGAGGTACGGGAAGGCACCACCGTCTACCTCCCGATCTTTCACGACGGCGCCTACTTCTATTTTGGCGACGGCCACGCGAGGCAAGGCGAGGGTGAGGTCAACGGAACCGGCCTCGAGACCAGCATGGATGTGATCTTGAAGATCGACCTGGTGAAGGGAAAGGCGATCGACTGGCCCCGACTGGAAGACAACGACTACATCATGGTGGCGGGGAGCGCCCGGCCGTTGATCGACGCATTCCGGCTCGCCCATGTGGAGCTGATCGAGTGGCTGGTGGAGGAGTACGGGTTCGAGAAGTGGGATGCGTATACGCTGCTGGGTCAGGCGGGGGAGAACACGGTCGCGAATATTGTGGACCCGAACTACACCGTGGTGGCGAAGATCAAGAAGCGGTATCTGACGCGGTAGTTCGTTCGCCGATCTTGTCCGGCAGTTCATCGCTAAAGAGTGCAATGTAGGGCGAGTAGTGGAAACGTCGGTTGCGGGCAAAGCCCGTCATCTCGTCGAGTATGCCCAGCCTGACCATTCGCGCCACCAGACTATTCGCGGCTGAGTAGGTGGTACCGGTAATGCGCTGTACATCGTGAACGGTCACGATCGGGCGATCGAACAGCGACTCCAGCACCATGTGACCGTTACCCGCTGCTCGACCGAAGTTCCCAGTTATGGCAGTCCGATGGGCCTCGCGCAACTCAAGAACGCGACGGGCCGTTTCCGCCGCTTCACCCGCCACCTTGATCACACCGCGTAGGAAGAAAGCGAGCCACGCCTCCCACTCCCCCTGGTGGCGCACGCCCTGCAGGTGCTCGTAATAGGCCTGCCGGTGTCTTTTGAAGAAGTGCGAAAGGTACAGCACTGGCTTCTGCAGGACGCCACGTTCGGTCAGCAGAAAGGTGATGAGCAATCGTCCGACTCGCCCGTTGCCGTCGAGAAACGGGTGGATGGTCTCAACTGCGTACGCCATATGATAGGCAGCCCATAGTATGGAGTAAAGAGCCGTCTATATTGTAGTTCAGGGAAGGTACAGCGTAAGTCCATGATCGCAGGAAGGGTCACGACAGTATCGGATCGTAAATCAAGGTAGGAATAGTACTTACAAACAGGATAATCGCGGCTTCGGCTAGAACCGTGATCGATACCCCGCCGCTTGGATCGACAGATCGGGATAACGCATCGAAAAACTAGTAATTCTTCGACATGTACGCCAAGAAGCGCCGGCCCTCGTGCTGATCCTGGTGGAATCGACCCCTACCGAATCGAGGTCGGGAGGGGTTTCACTGCCGAGGTTTCTTGGGTGTGCCCTCCGGCACGATGAGGACGGCTTGTGCGACCGTCCCTAAGATCGAGTCCCCCACCATGGCGACGTCCCGGTGCGCGATCGAGCGTGAAGAGTGAGTCGACTCTACCCATCGCCGTGGTGTCTGTCGCTCTCACCAGGCCGCGAGCCACGCACATGGCGCTGGGGCCGCGACACCTCCGCAGCCGGGGAAGGATGTAATATGACCCGGTGTTCTGGTGGATAACGCGACTGCGCCCATCTTTGAGGTTTGCGAAGAGGATCGCACGACCGCCCCCATCGCTGAGCGCATCAAAGACAACCTGCCGTCCGTCTACGGACAAACTTGGCGAGGCGGCACCGCTTGGTCCATCGGTCAGCACCATCGTGGTTGTTCCAGTTTCAGAATCGAAGGACCACAGAGTCTCTCCCTCATCGTTCAGTGTGCCATAAATGATCCGCCGGCTGTCCGGATACCATGAGGGACCCAAAGCGGGGTGGTCCCTTCGACCTTCGACGACACTTCTAGTCGCGAGATCAATCACATGTAACTGTTGGGGTTCAGAAACTTCAAGTAAGAGTTTTGTCCCGTCGGGTGACCATTCGGGTCGTGTGATCGGACGAGAGGTTCCGTATGTGCGTACGACCTCAAGGCGCTGTGACTCCAACCAGTAGAGCATCAAGGAGCGTCCGCGTGTGAAGGCGATTGTCTTTCCGTTCGGGGACCATGCTGGCTCTAAGTCGATCGATTGTCCCTCCTTAGGCACAAACCCGGTAGCCCTACCTGCCTTATCATAGAAGACGATGTGAAAACTGAAGACAGGGCCCGAGCATGCATCAGCCTCCTGCGCGACGAGCATGGACCCGTCGGGCGACCATTCTGCAACACTGACGGAGGCGCCGAACATTGGTGTGATTTGAATCCGTCCACCATCGAGACTGACGATCGATGTCTTGCATTGCCGCCCTATCCACTCCTCGACAAGTACTGAGGACCCATCTGGGGAGAATCCCCGAGCGATATTGAAGCCCTCGGTTGCGAGTGGTCGATCAAGCCCGCCCTCATCTACCCACCACACCTGGTTTGACTCCCTGGAAATCCACCGTTGGTAGGTGAAGGCTCCAACGCAATCGAAGGAAATGGTCAGAGCATTCTGACCCTCCGAGATGTCGACTGTTGGGTCCCCAAAGGCTTCGCATCTCGGATCCAGATCGCTTACTTCATAGGAATAACTCCCAACTTCGAGTGTGACGTCCCGAAAACCTGGAATGGTACCAGTTACCACACTTGCCCGCTTAGTGGCCGAATGGGTGAAGGTTATCGTGGCGCCGTTCCTGTCAGTCCCGAGATTCACCTGAACGAAGGTTATTGCGAGATCGCCAACTGGTGGAGGCTGGACTGACTGATCTGCCTCATCCGTATCGACCGGACCTGTCGGGGGATCTCCACAGGCCGCCAGAAGAGTCAGACAGAACATATTGGATGCCCACCAACCGGAACGGCTCCATTCGTTCAACATTGCCCGCACCCTCCCAATAGTGTTGCCCAGATTTCCGCGTGCTTGATGCTGGTCACCAAGGATGCTGTCCGAGGTCTAGCAGCCCAAGGGTGCCTGTGGAGGCGCTCCCCTGAGCGGTGACGAACTAACCACCACAACCACCGATGCGGTCTGCTTGTAGACGACGACTTGCGCTACCGCCCGGCCGTCGAGTTTGGCCGGCTCATACCGGAGCCGCACCAGGGAGCCCTGAACGGCTTGTTCAAAGGTGGCGTCGTTGGAGGAAGTCGCCTGGATGCTTCCCGGGACAACGCCACCAAATTCGTTGACGACAAACTGGAACTCGGCTCGGTAGCAGCGACCGTTGGGGGATGCTCCGGCGCTGGATTCCCAGTTGAGTCTTGGGGACGCGCCTTTACGCTTTGCGGGTTTGTCGACTTGGCAGTCCTGGTAGATCGGCCCCGCCATCGCGGTGGAGTCGACTGGTGTACCGGAACATCGCTTGCTCTTCTTGTTCTTCTGGGCCAAACGTGGACTGGCGAATGTCGCTAGAAGCAGAAAGACCCACGCTACCCTCATTGCTCCTCCCATCATCGAACCAGGCTACGGTCTAACGTCCTTGCGCTTCAATTCGGTGTCGGCGGACGACGATCATTGAACGTACACAGCCCTCGGCTCGCGCACAATACGGGGCTCCTAACCGCACGATCGCACTCGCTAATGAAGTACATGCCGATCGGATCCTTTCGGATGTATCCCCTGCGGACTGGACTCTAACCTTCGACGGGGAGACGATCTCACTTGACCCGTCGATCGGCAACTGGAGCTGCCCCTGTCAGTCGCACTATTGGATCAGGGGGAACGAGGTTACCTGGGCGCGCCGCTGGACGCGCGCGGAGATTGAAAGCGGGCGGGCTCAGGACCAGGACACACGAACCGCGCATTTCGAGAAAGGCATCGCAAGGAACCATTCGGGAGCTTCCTGGGACGAGGGGAAGAGACAGGGTTCAAGGAGGCGTCGAGGGATCTGGGCTCGACTGAGGAAGTGGTTGACATAGCCACCCGCGGCGTGGAGCTCCGCATGGAACCGTTCATTTTCGGAAGGGAGGAAGGGAACCATGAGCAAGAAGCAGACGAGCCACCGGCTCGGTGGGACGCAATAGCCCCGCATGCGTTATCGGGAGGCATGGTTCGGTATCACGTGCGACCGAGCGCTTCCATTCGACGGTCGGGGCGAGGTCGAACGCCGGCTCACTAGAGTTTGCGCGCGTACCTCTTCCTTACATATCGGCTGATATACGTGTTCAGTCCTTCTCCATTTCTGGCAAGTGATTTCATCTGCTCGGTGTCGTGCCTACCTGTTGCGGTGTAGTCGTAGGCGTAGGTTGAGCCATCGTGGAAAGTGACGGTGATCGAGTCACTTGTGCTCTCATGGCTGACCACCGCAGAGTCACCACCTCGGTTCTCATATACGGGCACTAGAACCTCCGTACGCAGTATCCGGTTACGTGACCGTAAGCGCCACATCTACACTACCTGGCCTCCAACCACCTCACACACCCCACCACCTGCTCCACCTCACCCACACGCTCTTTTCCTGCCGAGTGAACGTTCGAACATCGCGACCATGTTTGTGCGATCGGCCTTCAGGAACCCAACCAGAGCCCATCCTCCCGAATGAACGGCATCTCACCGAACTGAGTGACTCGCAATGCCTTCAAGTCGCATGACGAATACGCCTCGCGTGGCATTCTCTGCTCCCCCCAAACACCCCCCAAGGAATCAACGTATCGCGCATAGAGCCTATCGACAATATGCCGCAGGGGCCTGCGAATCCAACGATGCCTAACAGAGTAACCTGTGGAACGGCTATCTGTTCTATGGAGAATGATTGCCACACCCCTTCGGGAGCGCCGTGTCCCTTATCGCTGCCCGACCGAACGCTTCCACTCAATGACGGCTGTGAGGTCGACCGGCGGCCGACCGCCGACGAATTCCTCCAGCCGGCCGAAAAAGGCCTCCGGCTGCTCAGCAAAGGGAAAGTGCGACGCTCCCTCCAAGCTGACGAGTTTTGCGTTCGGATGTTCCGCCGCCAACAACGTCGGCTTATCTCGCCCCCAGTTGGCATCATACTCCCCTTCCACAATCAGCGTAGGGATGGGGAAGTCGCTGAAGACACCGCGCAGATTCCTGCTGAACCCGTCCTGCCGGACCTGACCGTTGTAGCCACGATCGTGGACCCACTCGTACCGCGCGATCTGCGCCATGCGTTCACGAGTTGGCTTGAAAAAGAACTGTCGCTTCCAATCACCGTTCAAGTACCCGTTGAAGATCATCCGCTGCAGCGCTGTGAGATTCACTTGCTCGCTGTGGACAGGGACCACTGACTGTCCGTCGATGGCGTAAACCTCTCTAATCCGCCGACGCTCCGTAGCCGAGCGATAGTCCCGCTCGCCGAGGTCGACTCCGTCGACCGAAACCGAGGATCCAACGAGAATCATGCCGAGGAGGCGCTCCGGGTAGCGGATGGCGTACCACTGTGCGATGAGCCCTCCGTAGGAATGGCCCAGGACAAACCAGCGCTCGACATTAAGCGCAACCCGAAGGCGCTCGAGGTCGTCCACCGCTTGGTCCGTCGAGTAGCCGGCTGGACCTGGCACCCAATCCGAAAGCCCAGTACCGCGCTGATCATAGTAGATCACACGCGCAAACGACGCGGCGCTTTCGAAGTGCGGGAGGAAGGAGTGCAAGGAGTTGCCGGGTCCGCCGCTCACTAGAACGAGTGCCGGCCCGGAACCCTCCTGAAGGACGTAGAGTCGGGTGCCCTCTCCGATATCAACACGCTGTGGTTGGAGCAGTGCTGAAGTATCAAGTCGCGGTACAACTGGCACAGCACTCAGGCTGGATTCGATGTGGACAACGCTGTCAAGGGCGGTCTCAGGCTGAGACGAAGATTGAGGCTCTGCTCCCCGAAGACATCCGGCGAACATGAGCCCTGCCACTATCAGCCCGCTGGGAGCCTTGGGTCTCCTCAGCCACACTCCAGACGCGTAACCAATGAACAGAAACATGATGTTGAACACCCCCGCGCTATATAGGTTCCAGAGATAGATCCAAGAGAAACGCTCGGCGGACCAAGACAGGTAGTATGAGAAGCGTCATGGGGATTCCAGTCGCCTCACCCGCTCTAGCACCTTCTCCACCTCACTCAACCGCTCCCGTATCGCTGCCCGCGCCTCGGTGGTCGGCAGGTCGTCCACCTGCTCCACCACCCCGAACAGGCGCGCCAGGTCCCCATGCAACCGAGTGAGGTCGCGCTCGATTTCCCGATACCGAGCCACCGCCGGAACCGCTGCCCCGGCCGATTCCCTCGCCTCCGCCACCTGCCGCATTGCGCCGTCCAGCTGCCGGGAGAGGGCATACTGCCGACGGAGCGTCGTGAGGGGTGTGGTGACCCGGGGGTCGAGCCGCACGGTCAGCGGCTGGGACAATTGCCGGCCACTTACCGTGAGCCGGACAGTGTATTCGCCCGGTAACACCCACGACCCCTTGGGCACCGGTACTGTATTCCACGGGATGCCGGCGATCGGATAGCTGAACCGCGGAGCCGCCGGCCGCTCGTGCCGGAGATCCCAGACAAAGCGATGGAGCCCAGGCGTCGCCAGCAGGCGTTGGGGCGGACGGACCCAGTAGTCGGGTACGTTTTGTCCCTCTAATGGCTGTTCCGGCGGATCGGTGCTGGCATACCTCCGTACGACCACACCCGATCGGTCCAGGATCTCGAGGGTGACCTCCCGATTTCTGGCAGCCGACCGGCCGATCCAGTAATGGAGAACCGCACCGTCGGGGGGGTTCTGGCCGGCTGGTTCGCCGTAGGGCAACGGCGTGTCGGTGTTCATGTTCCAGCGCACCCGGGTGGCCAGCTCAGGGCGATAGAGATGGGCGGTTTCGCCGAGCGTAGCGGTACTGACCTGCCGGAGGGGGGTCACGTCGTCCAAGATCCAAAATCCCCGGCCGTGAGTGCCGATCACCAGGTCGTCGTCTTTGACCACCAGGTCTCGTATCGAGGTCGCGGGGAGGTTGTTCCGAAGCGAAAGCCAGTGGTCGCCGTCGTCGAAGGAGACATACACCGTGCGCTCGGTGCCGGCATAGAGGAGGCCGGGCCTCACCGGGTCGGCCCTAACGGTGTTGACCGATCCACCATCCGGAATTCCGTTCGTGATATGGGTCCAACTCTTTCCGCCATCCCGGGTCCGATAGATATGGGGACGGAGGTCGTCCAGACGCAGCGTGTTGATGGCGGCATAGGCGGTCAGGGTGTCGAACGGCGATGCGTCCAACATCGAGACCTTGGCCCACGGCACCAACTCGGGTGGGGTCACATCGGTCCAGCTGCTACCGGCATCTCTCGTCAGATGAATCAATCCGTCATCGGTCCCCACCCAGATCCACCGGGTCGATACCAGCGACGGCGCGATGGTATAGATCACCCCCGGATGATGCGACTTCGCCTCTGGCCTGTCCCCATAGTGCGCGATGCTCGGCGACACCGAGGAATCTGATCGCGTCAGGTCAGGGCTGATCCGGGTCCAGTCTTCCCCGCCGTTCACCGTCTTCCAAAGCGTATTCGACGCGAAGTAGAGGGTGACTGAGTCGATCGGTGAGAAGACCAGCGGCATCGTCCGGATGGTGCGATAGTCTTCCGACCGGAAGAGTTTGGGCGCCACGTTCTTGACCTGTCCGGTCCGTCGATCGTATCGGGTCACCTTCCCGCCATACACGATGTCAGGGTTCTTGGGATCCGGCGCGACATAGCCATACTCTTCGACCCCAACCGGGTGCCACTCCCGGAAGGTGATCTGGCCGTCGTTCCCCCGACTCGCGACACAGGCCGACCCGCTCTCCTGCTGACCACCACACACCCGATAGGGATAGGCGTTGTCGGTGCTGACGTGATAGAACTGCGCAGTCGGCTGGTTGTACCACGAACTCCAGGTGGCACCACCATTCACCGTGATAATCGCTCCCTGGTCGGACGCAATCAGCATCACCTGGGGCCTGGTCGGGTCGATCCAGATCCGATGGTAATCATCTCCCCCCGGGGCACCCCGAATCGCGGTCCAGCTCTGTCCTCCATCGATCGACTTCCAGACCACGATGCTTCCGGTATACACCGTATTCGGGTCGCGCGGGTCGACCTTCACCTCGGCGAAGTCGTAGGCCCGTTGGGCCACCCGGCCGTCGGCCGGAAGCCGTCGCCAGGTGCCACCTGCATCATCGGAGCGATAGACCGCCCCCTCCCCTCGTCCCCCTACCTCCACTGTGGCATACAACCGGCTGGGCAGGCTCGGCGCAATCGTAATCCCAATACGCCCTAATCCGTCCTTGAAGGTGGGCAGTCCGTTGGTCAACTGACGCCAGGTAGTGCCTCCATCGATCGATTTGTAGAGACCACTTCCCGGTCCGGTAAACACGCCGTTCTCCCACGGCGCGTGCCGGGTCTCCCACAGTGATGCGTAGATGATATTCGAGTCGATAGGATCGAGGACGACGTCGCCCGCGCCGGTGTGTTCGTTCAGATAGAGTATACGGGTGAAGTTGCTCCCACCGTCCACCGATCGATAGAGCCCCCGCTCGGCATTGGGTCCGTAGGGATGGCCCAACACCGCCACGAAGAGATGATCGGGATCTTTGGGATGCACGACGATCTGGGTGATCTGCTGCGCGTCCCGCAAACCCAAATGCGCCCAGTTCCTCCCGCCGTCCACCGACTTGTATATCCCATCGCCCACCGAGAGATCGGGTCGCTGCAGTCCTTCGCCACTCCCAACATAGATCACATCGGGCGCGGAGGGCGCCACGGCGATCGCACCGATCGACCCAGTCGGCTGGGCATCGAAGATCGGACGCCACACCTGGCCGTAGTCGGTCGATTTCCAGACCCCACCGTTGGTCGCGCCGATATAGAAGGTACCTGGACGGCTGGGGACACCGACCGCCGCCTTGGTGCGTCCCCCCCGGAACGGCCCGATCGACCGCCAGCGGAGTTCGTGGAAGAAGGTGGTGTCGAGGGTCTGTGCGACCAGCCCGCCCACGTCGGCGGCAACTATGGCGCCGAGCACGATCAACGAGAGTCGAAAACGAGTCCACACCCTACCCTCCTCCTACATCATGACGGGCTCGGCGCACCGAACCGCAGGAGCGTGGAACTCACGGTCCCATCGCGGATGACGATCAGGTACAACCGATCATACTCGATATCCGGGATCGGCCGCACCGGATCGCCGCCCAGCGCACGCACCAATGCCGGTGTGGTATTGCTGTGTCCTACAATGAGAAAACGACCGGGCTGGGTTTTCACTTGGGCCGCAAACCCCGTCAGATCTCGCGGGTTGTACGAGGCGATCGGCAGATGGAGCGCCTCGGCGGTCGGTGCCGCCGTCTGGCGTGTACGCTTGAAATCGGTGCTGTAGATCCCCGTGAGGCCTGCATCGGCCAGGACATGGGCCAACACATCCGAGCGCACCCTTCCACTCGCCGACAGATCGGGGTCGGCACTGGCGTCGACCTTTTCGGCATGGCGCACGAGGTACAGAATGGTCGCGCCGCCCGAGGATTGGGCAGCGAGGCCCCGCACGGTGCCAACTCCGGCAATGACGAGGCCGAAGGCGAGCCGGAGCAGTTGGCGCCGGCTCATTGTGCCGCCCGTTTCTGCAGACTCGCCTCACGGAGGGCCTTGAACTCGGTGCCCCTCTCCCAGACCGGCCAGGTGCTTCCGTTCGCCACCCGGTACCCGACGGTGAGGAGCAGGCCCAGGTCTTCCATCGCACCGCTGAGGTCCCAATCGGGTTTCACTTCATCGGACGGTTTGTGGTAATCTTTTTCGGTGTACTCATCCCGCTTGGATTTCCCGTAACCTTCTGGTTTCCCTATAAAATCGGTGCCGGCGTCGGTGTAGAGTGCGGGAACACCTTTCTTGGCGAACTCGAAGTGATCGCTTCGGTAGAAGAAGCCCTTCTCGGGTTCGGGGTCTGGCACGATCACTCGTCCCTTGGCGGCCGCTGCCGATTCGAGCACATCATCCAGCGTCGAGTTCCCATACCCTACCACGACGATGTCCCGGGTGGGTCCCCACTGGTTCAACCCATCCATGTTGATATCGGCTACGGTCTGTTCCAGCGGATAGAGCGGGTTTTCTGCGTAGTACTTGGCGCCGAGGAGGCCGGACTCCTCCGCCGTCACAGCGAGGAAGAGAATGGAACGTGTGGGCGCGGGATCGAGCGCACTGAAGGCTTTGGCAAGTTGCACCAGGCCGGCGGACCCGGTGGCGTTATCTAACGCTCCATTGAATATGTTATCGCCGGTCAGCTGGTCGCTTGTGCCCAGATGATCCCAATGGGCGCTGTAGATGACGTACTCGTTTTGGAGTTCGGGATCGCTTCCCTCAAGTTTGGCGACCACATTACGGGATTGGATCTCTCGGGAGGTGTTTTTCACCTGGAACGAGGCGGTCCCGCCTAGCGCGACCGGTCGGAACTCCTTGGTTCGGGCCATCGCTTTGAGGGAATCGAAGTCGAGGCCGGCGTCAGTCAGCATCTCCTTGGCCAGGTCGAGCGTGACCCACGCTTCGATCGGGATCCGCCCGGCGTTCCCGTCGGCACTCTTCACATCGATGTTTTCGCGCGCGCCCCAGCTCCCTGAGACCACTTCCCAGGGGTACCCAGCGGGGCCGGTCTCGTGGATAATGATGGCGGCTGCGGCCCCCTTTTCGGTGGCAATCTCATACTTATAGGTCCACCGACCGTAGTAGGTCATCGCGGTGCCCTTGAACATCGACTCGTCCACCGCAGACCCGTCGGCGGGATTGGCGACGGCGGGGTCGTTCACCAACATCAGGATCGTCTTGCCGGTCACGTCCACATCTTTGTAGTCATCCCATCCGTATTCCGGCGCGACGACCCCATACCCGACAAAGACGATGTCGCTCTGATCAACGGCGACGGTCGGCTGGTTGCGCCTTGAGATGGCCACATACTGATCGGGAAAGGAGGGGGTGATGGTCTTCCCGCCGACCGCAAAGGTGGCTTTGGGTTCACCGCGCCATCCGACCAACGACACCTGCTGGATGAAACTTCCATCGGGGTTGCCGGGTGCCAGGCCGAGTGCTTCGAACTCACGCGTAAGATAGGCAACGGCACTGTCTTCACCGGCGGTTCCGGGTGCTCGGCCGCCGTAGGCATCGGAACTCAAGGTCGTGATCCGACCGAGCAACTCGTCGGCCGACAGTGTGGCGAGCCCGGGTGCGAGGGCGGCATCATCGGCCGCGTTGTCGGTTGGGGCACAGGCGAAGGCCAAGATCAGAGTGGCCGAGGTCGTCAGATGGGACAGAGTACGGAAACGCACGGAAGACTCCTTGTGGGTCCGTCTGGGGAAACGCTGGGAAGACTCAAATCTACACGATCCGACCGACGCCGCAGGGTCCTTGCATCCTCCAGGCACCGAGCCCAAACTCCGTTACCCTCAGCCAGGAACCTGCATGGCGCGTTTTCTCCGCGGAACTGATAAACGGATCGGGGCTGTCCCCGGGTCGCTCGTCTTCATCGGGGAGCATCGGATGGACCAGACTCGTATCCGCCGTATTGCCTACACCTCAGAGACGATGGAGGAGACCGAGCATACCTCGATCGCGGACCTCCCCGCGCCGGACGGCGGGGTCACCTGGATCAATGTCGACGGCCTTCACGACGCCACCGTGCTTCATCAGATCGGCGATCGGTTTGGCATCCACTCCCTCATTCTGGAGGATGTCCTCAATACGGGGCAGCGTCCCGCCTTCGTCGACGGCGGCCAAGTGCTGTTTCTGGTGGTCAAGATGCTCCGCTTTGATCAGGAGGAGAAGAAGGGGATCATCGCCGAGCAGTTGAGCGTGCTGCTGGGAGACCGCTGGGTCATCACCTTCCAGGAGCGAGTGGGCGACGTCTTCGAGCCGGTACGAGAGCGGCTCCGCAATCGTCAAGGGAGGATTCGTACCTGGGGCAGTGATTATCTCGCCTACGCGTTGCTGGACACGGTGGTCGATCAATACATCGCGGTCGTCGAGCGGCTCGGTGAGCGGGTGGAGGATCTGGAAGAAGAGATCCTCACCGGCGCCAATCACGAGGTCTTGGAAAAGATTACGACCTATAAATGTGAGATGAACTACCTCCGCAAAATGATCCGGCCGGCCCGGGAAGCGATTCAGCTGTTTGCGCGGGCCGACTCGGATTTGATCGAAGACCAGACCTCTCCTTTTCTGCGGGATCTGCAGGACATCGCGACCCAAGCGGCGGAGGCTGTTGACACCTATCGGGATATGCTGACCGATCAGCTCAATACCTACCGGACGGCGGTTGGCACCAACCTGAACGAGATCATGAAGGTGCTCACGATCTTCGCCGCGATCTTCATCCCGCTCACCTTTATCGTCGGAGTGTACGGAACCAACTTCGATAACGTGCCCGAGTTTCGCTATAAGTATGGGTATTACGTGCTGTGGGGAGTTCTCCTGACGGTGGGTGGGGTGATGCTCAGGTACTTCCACAAGAAGGGGTGGCTTTAACCTTCCCTCCCGGGACGGGTTTGCCTTCTCGCCTCACTCCGCAGAGATTTCTCCCCGGTTTGCGTCCTTAGCTCAACTGGATAGAGCACCAGACTTCGGATCTGGGGGTTGGGGGTTCGAGTCCCTCAGGGCGCATGACGAGCCCCGGCATCCGGCACAGGAAGAGGACCGGGAGATCCCTCGCCTTCGGCTCGGGATGACAGTCACGGTTTACTGTCGAATCGTGGGATACGTAATCCCTAGCTGCTCCAGGTAGGTCTGGTACCGGGTCGAATCGAAGTAGAGCGGACGCATCTGCTCGCGGTACTTGGCCATGATCCCTCGATTCAGATCGAGCGCCGGTTGGTCCTCCGGCCGAATCAACGGTTCGTACTGTTGATCCTTGGTTTGCACCTCGCGGAAATATCCCCACGCACTATCGACCAACGCCGGTGTCAACATCAGATCGAGGATGGTCATCGCCGCGACCTGGGCGCCAGCGGTCGACCCCTTATGCGCGATCGGCGTGGCCATCGCGATCGCGTTGGACCAGTGGTGACCGGGGAGGTTCGGAATATTGGCCGGGTAGCGGAGGGTCACGGTCGGCACATTCCAGGAGACGTCGCCGATGTCGTCGGAGCCGCCGCCGGTATTCTTGTCATCTGGTATGCCGCGATTCAAGGAGTCGAGTTCGGTTTCGAGCCCCTTCGGTTCGACACCAAGTTCGGTCTGCACCGCTTTGGCCAGCGCCTGGTCCTTCTCGTCCCACGCCGGTAAGCCAACCGCTTGGATGTTGGCGTCCATGGCGAGTGCGATCGGTTTATTGAAATGCCGGGGCCAAGCGGCACCCACAACTCGAACTTTGTCCAACGTTGTCCCCGTCATCATCGCTGCCCCGCGGGCCACCTCCTGGCCGGTCTCGAACAGCGCCTTGATTCGGGGGTAGGTGATCTCGCGGAAGAAATACCAGACCGTGGCCGTTCGGGGGACGACATTGGGCTGATCGCCGCCGTCGGTAATCACGTAATGGGAACGCGCATTGATCCGGATATGTTCGCGGCGGAAGTTCCACCCGATATCCATCAACTCGACAGCATCCAAGGCGCTCCTCCCACGCCAGGGGGCCCCGGCGGCGTGGGCTGTCTCACCCAAGAAGGAAAACTGGACGCTGATGAGCCCACTCCCCCCTTCGTTGGCGTAGGAAGTCCGCATGTTCGAGGCGACATGGGCAAAGATCGCGGCGTCCACATCGCGGAACACGCCGGCTCGAATGAGATGTGCCTTCCCGCCGACCTGCTCTTCAGCCACACCAGGAAAGATCTTGAGTGTCCCGGCGATCTTCTCACGTTCCATAAGCTGTTTAACCGCGATCGCCGCCGTGACCACCACCGCCTGACCGGAGTTATGGCCTTCTCCGTGCCCCGGCGCGCCTTCGACCAGCGGTTCGCGGTAAGCAACTCCGGGCTTCTGCGATGCCTGCGGGATCCCATCGATATCGCTCCCCAAGGCAATGACCGGTTTGCCCGCACCCCAGGTTGCCACCCAGGCGGTCGGCATCCCGCCTACTCCCTCTTCCACGGTGAAGCCATGTTCCCGTAATATCCGCACCAGGTACCGCGAGGTCTCCACTTCCTGGAACCCCAGCTCGCCGAAACTGAAGATCTGATCCACCATCTGTTGGGTGAACTGCTGCATCCGGCCAACCTCCTCCTGCACCTCGCGTTTGAGCCCCGAGAGGTCTTGGCTCGCGCCCAGGAACGTTGGGAGAAGAAGGGTCGGAAGAAGGGGCAGGAGGAGCCGCCGGAGGGACATCCGCATCGAGAGACCTCGCGTGTCAGGTATGGGTCAACGATACCGAGACGCCGCCTATCCGACTAGAGGTCCTTTGACGAATCGCGATTGGGGACGGATATTCCTGCCCATGCCTGTCTCTATCACCCACTCGCAGATGATCTACGACGCCCTCAAGGCCTCCGATGTCCGGCTGATCTCGGCGTTACCGGAAACATGGCTGGTCCATCTGATCAGAATGGCGGAAGATGACGCCGACATGACCCTCGTGCGCCTCGCCAAGGAGGAAGAGGGCGTGGGGATCTCGATGGGAGCTCATCTCGCGGGCGTCAAATCGGCGATGCTGATGCAGAACCACGGGTTTCTTGCCGCCATCAATGGCATTGTCTCGGGGGCGCAACTGTTTCGCATTCCGCTCCTGATGCTGATCAGTCATCGGGGGACCTTTGGCGAACGCGACCCTTGGCAGACCGAGGGCGGCGGCGTCACCCTCTCAACCCTGAACGCACTCGGCATCCCCTACGACACGCTCGATGCCCCGGACCAGGTCCTCTCCAAGATCCAGAAGGCGCAGACGCTCGCCAACGCTGCTTTGCGTCCGGTGGCCCTCCTCCTTGGCCGCGACTTGATGTGGGAGGACGCCTGATGCGACGACTAGCCGCACTCGACGCGGTCTATGCAGACCTCGACGGACGCGCTGTGGTCACGATCATGGGCGCGGTCGCCGCTGAACTGCAATCGCTGGGGCATCAACCCAACTTCTTTTATCTGCAGCACGCTATGGGGTTGGCATCGTCACTTGGGCTCGGCATTGCGCTCGCCCGACCCGATCAATCCGTCGTCGTCTTCGATGGCGATGGGTCGCTGCTGATGAACCTGGGTGGGCTCACAACTTTAGCCCGATATCGGCCACGGAACCTGGTGCATGTGGTGTTTGACAACGGCAGCCTCCTCTCGGTCGGCGGATTCCCGACCGCCACCTCGACCGGCAGCGACTTGGCGCAGATCGCCAAGGCCGCTGGCGTGCCCCGGACCTTGACCGTCGACACCGTCGACACCTTTGCCGAGGCGTTTCGCGAGGCGTGCCACGCGGACGAACTCACCACCCTGGTCGCCAAGGTGGAGCCCATCGGGCCCTCGGGTTACGTCACCGACCTGAGCCTCCTCGAAAATCGGTTTCAGTTCCAGCGCTGGCTCATCGGGCACGGAGCGTCCTGAGCCTGAACTTTGGAAGGAGCAGCACGATGAACGTCCTCTCCTCTCTTCTGGCCGCACTCCAATCGGGGCGGGTGGAGGTTATCGATCTAACCCAGCCGTTGGGTCCCGAGACACCGGTGATCGATCTTCCACCACAATTCGCCGCGAGCCCAGGAGTCAGTATCGATACCCTGAGCGAATTCGACGACAGAGGGCCGGCCTGGTACTGGAACACCATCCGGATGGGTGAACACACCGGTACCCACTTTGACGCCCCGATCCACTGGATCACGGGCAAGGATCTGAAGCAGAATGCCTGCGATACGATTCCCGCCAGTCGGTTCATCGGTCCGGCGTGTGTGCTCGACGCGAGCCGAGAAGCGGCGGAAGACGCAGATTTCTTGGTCACCCCTGACTGGATCGCCACCTGGGAAGAACGCCATGGTCGGATTGCGACCGGCGCCTGGGTCCTGCTCCGCACCGATTGGAGTAAGCGAACCGGGACCGAGTTCACCAACGCCGACGAAACCGGCCCCCACTCGCCGGGCTTTCACCCTGACGCTTCCCGGTTCTTGGCCCAAGAGAGAGACATCCTTGGCGTTGGAGCCGAAACGATCGGCACCGATGCTGGCCAAGCCGGAGGATTCGACCCGCCGTTCTCCAACCACAACATCATGCACGGTGCCGGCAAGTTTGGGCTCGCCAGCCTCTGCAACCTCGACAAACTCCCGCCCACCGGCGCGATCGTCATCGCGGCCCCGCTCAAACTGGTTCGCGGAAGTGGGAGCCCGCTCCGGGTGCTTGCCCTGGCCCCGGTCTGAGCGGGGGGCTGGGGGGGAGCGGAGAAGCTCCCATCAATTCGTCCATAAGGTGAGTGATTGCAGGAACCTCACCGGCAAGAACGGGCCAGTGCATGGCGAGAAGGCCCCGAGCGGCGCTAGCTTCCCAGAGAACTTCGGAACCATCGGAGGTTGGGCACCGTGTTGTATGCCAGGAGACTCGTCGTCTCCTCATTCGATGGATTGTGTGAATTCGGACCTACAGAGGCCCTCAATGGACAGACCGAGAACAGCTGGACAGATGTGGACCGCCGCCATCGGCGTGGCCGCACTTACCCTGGTTGCCGGCTCGACGCTCATGGCGCAAGACAAGTCGGACCAGAAGAAGACTTCGACCATCATCGGGATCGTGGCGGACACCAACAAGACGCCTCTCGAGGGCGCGGACGTCGTTGCACTCAAGAGTCAGGTCAAGGCCACAACAAATGGGGATGGCATCTTCGTCCTGAGTGGTATCCCTGCTGGCGACGAACAAGTCCAGGTCCGCCGGATCGGTTTTCAACCCCAGACCTTCGATGCGACGGTGGCAGGTGGGGACACCGTCCGGATAGGGATCATTCTCGCCGCGGACGCGATAGTTCTTCCGGAGGTGGGTGTGGTTGCCCGCGGCAGGACCTATCGTGGGGCGATGGTTGGCTTCGCCAATAGGATGTTGAATAGCAACGCGCCGCCGAGTGCCTTCGTGACGCGAGAGGATATTGAAAAATCCGGGCTTACCAGGGTCCTGGATATCGTATCCAAGCGTGGGATCCTGACACGGTTTGCGAATGGGGGACGAGTCCCCCAGTGTCCCCGAGGCTACACCAGTAACCAGCCGCCCTATCCGGTTATCTACGTCAACGGGGCCCGCACCTTTGGTAGCTTCGATATCGACAATCTCGACATCGAGCAGGTCGAAGCGATGGAGATCTACACCTCGCCGATCCATACGCCGGAAGAGTTTCGTCGCGATGCACCCTGCGTGATCGTCTTGTGGACTCGGGGAGGCTGATCGACACACCGTTGTTTCTCTAGCACCGACCGGGTCTGGCGCCGCAGCATCGAGGTCAGGCTCGGTTTGCATCTCCCACCTATCCTTCCCGCTTGCCGTTGACCCCACGCTATCGCCAGTCATCCCAGACATCTTTGCTGCCCTCCAGTTGATCCTATCGTTGCTCCATGCAAACGTCTCGCCTCACGGCGCTCATCGCCCTGGTCGCCATCGCAGTGTCCGCCGCCTCGTCGTCGTCGGCCCAGGCCCCGCTTCGTATATCCCGTCTGGCCCAGCCGATTCGGTTTGACGGCATCCCGAACGAACCGGCATGGCAGACCGCCACACCGCTGCCGCTAACTGGCCACCGCCCGACCTTTGGCCAGGAGCCGACTGAACGATCCGATATCCGGTTCGCGTACGATGACACCTATCTCTACGCCGGGGGCTTCTTCTTTACTCGCGATCCTCGATCGATCCGGACGGCGTCACTCACTCGGGATCAGGTCGGAGCCGAGGATGCCTTCACATTGCTGCTCGACACATTCGACGACAATGAGAACGCTGTCGCGTTCGTGACCACGCCCGCTGGCGTTCGTCTCGACTACGGGGTCACCGGCGATGGGGCTTCGCGGAACCCTGATTGGAACACCTTCTGGGATGTGCAGGTTGCGCGCGACGCGGCTGGCTGGTCGGCCGAAATCAGGATTCCCTTGTCGAGCTTACGGTATCAGGTACGGAACGGTGAGGTGGTGATGGGGCTCATTGTCTCCCGTTTTATCGCCGCGACGAATGAGCTTGCCACCTTCCCTGCCTTGGATCCAAGTTTCGCCAACGCCCCCGATCGCTCGAGTGTCGCACGCGATGTGGTCTTTTCCGGCATCGGTTCCCGGTCACCGGTGTACGTCACCCCCTACCTCCTGAGCGGAGCAACCGATGCCGCCCGGCCGCCGACTATCGGCTCGGGCCGAACCCAAGATCTCAAGTCCGAAGTCGGGCTCGACGTCAAGTACGGCGTGACCGGCAGCGTCACCCTGGATCTGACCGCGAACACCGATTTCGCTCAGGTGGAAGCCGACGATGAGCAGGTGAACCTGACGCGGTTTTCACTCTTCTTTCCGGAGAAACGTCAGTTTTTTCAAGAGAGATCCGGCATATTCTCGTTAGGGCTCGGTGGGTTCAATGACCCGAGTCTGTTTTTTCACAGTCGTCGAATTGGGTTGACGGATGGCGGCATGCCGCTTCGCATCTACGGTGGCGCTCGGTTGGTCGGCCGGAGTGGCGGCTGGGACTTTGGGCTGCTGGACATGCACACAGACACCGGACTCGACGGGGAGTCCGAGAACCTCGGTGTCTTTCGCGCTCGGCGTCGCGTGTTCAACAATCAATCGACGCTCGGGATGATGGCCACCACCCGTCTTCGGACCGACGGCCAGTCTAACATCTCCTATGCGATCGACGGACGGGTTCGACTCTTCGATAACGACTATCTCACCACCCAGTGGGCGCATACGGTCGACAGCGAGGGCAGCAACGATCCCGGGGATGCCGGGATGGTCCGGGTGAGTGTCGATCGGCCGGGATCGCTTACCAGCAAGGGGTTCGCATACAACGTCGGGGTGAAATGGGCCGGTGCCCGTTTCGACCCGAGCCTGGGGTTTACACCCCGGCGTGACTACCGAAACGGATTCGTGAATCTCCGGTACGGCATCTTTCCGGGCGGGAGCTTTATCCGGAGCATCCAGCCCAGCGTGGCGATCTCTGGGTTCGACCGGAACAGCGACCACCGTCTTCAGTCGGCCTTCCTCGGTGGGTTCGTGAACTACACCACCAAGGCGGGGGCGCTCGGATGGATCGGTGTGACGCGCAATACCGAGGACCTGCAGCAAGACCTCCGGTTCAGTGCAGATGCCTTCGTCCCGACTGGACGCTACACCTTCGACGCGATCCAGGCAGCCTACTCCGCCCCGGGAGGAGATCGGTTTCAGTTCAACCTGAATGCACAGGTCGGCGACTTCTACGACGGCACCCAGTGGTCGACAACGATCGCACCATTCTGGACCGTGTCGGAGCACCTCGACCTGGGCATCAACTACACCATCCAACGATTCCGCTTTGGCACCAGAGGCCAGGAATTCAACGCCGACCTGGTGAGAGTCCGCGCCCAGGGTGCGCTCAATGCCCACCTCTCCGGTACTGTGTTCGTACAGTACAATCAGGCAGCCCGCAATGTGGCAGCCAACGTACGCCTCCGATACCACGTGAGTGAGGGACAAGATCTTTGGCTGGTCTACAATGATCGTTTGAACACTGACCGGGGTCGCGCCGCTCCATCACTCCCCCTTTCGCAGGAACGTGCCCTGATGGCGAAGTACACCTACACCTTCCGTCGCTAGCCGTGAGGTCTCGAGGCTGTCGACCCTGCTCCTGATCGGCACCGTGGTGTTCGGTACCCAACCGACGACGCTGGAAATCTATCGTTCTACCACAGAGACACCTGCCGAGTTCAGCGTCACCGATTCCGATTGTGTGGTGGTGATCTGGACCAAATGATCCACCACGTTATTGGACGCGGTTGAGCAGGGTGTCGTGATGCCCCTGGAGAAACGTCCGAAGGTAGCTTCCGATGGTATTCCCGCCCTCAAACCCGGCAGCCTTCGCCGCACGGTCGCTCTCCTCCGCCGAGAGGGTGCTCGGTTTGGCGTAGTGCTGCAGGTTCCGGTAATAGCCTAACGTGAAGAGGTCCCACGGCGCTCCACCGAGCCGAGTGAAGATAAGGTTCTCCTCCCGACCAATCCGCTTGAGATAGTCGTTCTCCATCACTCGTTGGTGAAGCAGGCCTTGCCGTTGCCCCGCCAACGCAAGGAAGACCTCGAGATGATAAAACCCGGCGCTCTCATTCCGAGCGAGGAAGGTGGCCAGGGATGGGCCTTCGACAAAGAGTTCCTCGCGCCATGATGTCAGCTTATCGGCCTGTGCCTGAAACGCCGCCTCGTCGTATCCCAATGAAGCTGCCGCGTTGGCCCACCGAGTTTGACGCGCCGAGGCGTAGTACGACTCCAGCGACCCAATGGGGTAGAGCAACATCAGATCCCATTGGTCGCCCTGGCTGTGGCGGGCAAAGAGCGGTTGCACCTCACCCGCTGCTTCATGGACCGGCATCCGCGCCTTGTAGAGGTCGACCAACTCCAACAGCTGTCCCGGGGCGGCCCGAAGAAAGAGGGTGCGGTAGACTGTCGAATCTGCGGCAGATTGGGTCGTGATCGTGAGAGCGGTAAGCAGCATCGTCCACATAGGTCAGCTCCAAGGTGAGAACAGGTGCGAGCACACCGACGGCATCACTCCAGAGGCGGGGTGGTCGGGGGCGGTCGTCGATGATGGGTCCCCTGTTCGTAGGCGAATGCCAAGCCAAACAGGGTTCCTTCCTCCCACGGTCGACCCAGAAACTGCAGTCCGGCCGGCAACCGCTCACCTCGAAGATATCCCATGGGGACGGTGATGGCAGGGAACCCGGTCCGGGGCGCAAACAGTTGATTGTTATCGCCATGGGGAGTGTTCAGATCACCGATCAATCGAGGCGGGTTACTCCAGGTCGGATAGAGCAATGCGTTGACATCGGCCTGCTCCATCGCTCGGAGAACGGCGGTACGGAGTCCCGCAGAAAACGCACGGATACTCCGACACCCAGCACTCGTGTCGGAGTAGGTGGCAGCGAGTGCCGACCGGAGCCGGCTCTCGATCGACGGATGAAATCTCCGCGATTGGACCAACGCCTCAAGGGTGTGGATCGGTGCCCGATCGCCTTCACCCGCCAGGTAGGCCTCGAACTCCGTTCGGAACGGATTGCACCCGCCGGCGACTTGACGCCGCAGTTCGGCGAGTTCCGGCACCGGCACGTCATCGACCACCGTTGCTCCAAGCCTCCTGAGATCGGCCACCGCCTCGGCGAATCGGGCGGCCACCTCCGGATCCAAGGTCGGCCGCTCGTAGGCGGCGTGGAGCACCCCGAGTCGTGTGCCACGGAGTACATCCGGATCGAGCGCGGTGATGTAGGAGGTCGATCGCGCGGGAGCGGTGAGCGTGACAGGATCGGCAGAATCAGGGGCGGCCATTACCGCGAGTACGCGGGCGGCGTCGGCGACAGTACGCGTCAGGGGTCCGGCGATGTCGGCCGACAGGTTGAGCGGCACGATTCCGGTCCGGCTGACAAGTCCCATCGTGCTCCGTATCCCCACCAAGCTCTGGTGGGCACTGGGGCCTCGAATCGAGTTGCCGGTGTCGGTCCCAAGCCCGACCAACCCCATGTTCGCCGCGACCGCGGCAGCGGTTCCTCCACTCGACCCTGCCGTCACCCGATCGGTAGCGTAGGGATTCCGGGTATACCCCGGTAGGATCGAACTCACGGTTTCATAGGGACTGAAAGCGAGTTCAGCCATGTTTGACTTAGCCAGCACAATCGCTCCCGCCCTGCGGAGCTTCCCTAACGCAAAGGCGTCGCTCGTGGGGCGCATCCCTGCCAGCGCCAACGACCCGCCTGTTGTTTGGAGGTCTTTGGTATCGTAGTTGTCTTTGACGATCATTGGGACGCAGTGCAAGTCACCGAGTGGCGCTCCGCCTATCCTGGCCCGGTCAAGAGAATCAGCAACCGTCAGGGCCGCAGGATTCACAACGACCAAGGCGTTGAGTGCGGGCCCACTATGATCGTATCGATCGATCCGGTTGAGATACGCCGCCACGACCTGATGGCAACTCGTTTTCCCGCTGGCGAGCGCTTCATGGACCGAGGCAATGGTTGCCTCTTCGACTCGAAAGGGTTGTTGTGCTTGGAGGAGCCCATGCCAGCCGAGCAGGGCGACACTCGCCATCGCACCATGGAGCTTACCCATTCGTCGCGGCCTACCCATCGAGGACCTCCTCCACCTCCACCGCGGTTCCATAGCACAACACCTCGGTGACGCCACTCATCACTTCGTTGGCGTCGTACCGAATCGCCACGACCGCATTCGCTCCATGTTGTTCGGCGTGTTGGAGCATCAGCTCGAAAGCCTCCGACCGGCTCCGCTCACAGAGTTCGGTGAACAGGGTAATGTTGCCGCCAAACAAGGTCTGGATGCCGGCGCCCATGGTCCCGAAGATCGACCGGGATCGCACCGTAATCCCCATCACGACACCGAGCGTGCGCACGATGTGATAGTTCTCCAATGTGAACGCGGTGCTGGTCATTTCATGGGAGATCCGCGAAACCGGCGTCTCTCGGTTCATCAATGTGCGCGCCATGCCTACTCTCCATCTCCGAATTGTCCAATGCTGAACGAAACCAAAAGCCGTCGCGGCGCAGCCGGTTCGAATGCCACCGGCACGCCGTTGACGACGTCTGGATTCAGGAAGGCCGAACCCAGATAGTTGGCATCGAACAGGTTACTCACCGTCAGCGCCCCACGAACACCCAGCCCACCACCGAGCGACAGTGCGGCGGGTAACCCAACGGTGAGATCGACCGCTCTCCAGGAGGGTACGGTCACCCGGTTTGCATCGTCGGCAAAATAGTGCGACGCGCCATAGAGGGTGGCCTTGGTCTCAAGATTCCCCAGGGCAGGCACCCGATAGCCCGCCCCGACAGCAAAGGTGGCAGCTGGGACACCGATCACCGTGTTGTCGCTGAAATCGGCGACAGATCCCGGACGTCCGAAATGGACCGAATCCACCAGATACTCTTGATACCGATTGTGGGAGAAGGTCAGCGCCAAGTTGCCCCGAAAATTCCCCACGAGGAGCTGTGCACCCACTTCGGCGCCGATCCGCCTCACTCGACCGGCCGACAGCGTGAATTGACCGCCACGAAAGGGAATGATCTCGTTCCGGACCGTAGTACGATACGCCGCCAGGTCGAGGCTCAGGATGGCCGATCCCATGAGCGCCACCCGACGATAGCCAGCCTCAAGTGTGGTGGAGCGGATCGGCTCTAACAATGGGTTGATGGCAAACAACGTGTCTTGCCCAAAGGTACTGACCGGATTGGTCTCGTTTCCCGCCGGGGCCTCGACTCCACCACCGAGTGTGGCATAGAGGGTCTGTCCCACACCAGGTTCGAATGTCAGTCCGATCTTGGGGGTCACCCCAGTGAAGGACTTGGTGTCGGAGAAGCCCTTCGAGAGGAAATCTTCGGAGGTGTAGGTGATGTCGTCGTACCGAGCGCCAACCGTCAATCCCCATCGTCCGACGGTGATTTCCTGCTGCACGAAGGCACCGAAGTTGTTGGCGGCCTCCCGCTTGTTGGTTCGGAGGGTGTCACCGCGACCGTTGGTCGGAGAGAGCGAATAGAACAGGATGGCCCCGTCCTGGTAGGCCTCGTCCACGCCCGCCGTCAGGGCACCAAGATCAAACCCGAACGGCTCCTCCCAGGTGATGACCGCATTGCCGCCCACATGATATCGAGTGAAGTCGCGAAAGGTCCCCCGTTCGGATCGCTGCAGAAACTTGGGGCTGACGAACACCATGGAGTTGATGTCCAGTCGCGGGGAGAGTCGATGTGTGACGCGGACCCCTAACCGGCCGAGCCGATTGAACCGTCGCTCTCCGCGCGCGGCGTAGAAAGGGTTAGCCTGGCGCGGGTTCTCGTTCACCTGTGCCTGGGTCAGGGGGCCCGGAATGAGGAAGCGGTGGGAGACGCCATAGGCATAGACCCCGAGCGAGGTCCCCGCGCCAAACTCCGTCACCACCGAGGCCGAGGCGAGGGTACGCTCGCTTGAGGAATGGCCCCGCCATCCGTCGAAGGTCGTCCGCGACACCGCGGAGTGAAGACGACTCTGTTCCCCCAGCCGGGTGCCCAGTCGTCCGTTCAACCTACGCATGCCGAAGCCACCGACAGCACTCTCGACCGTGCCATATGGATGATCTAGCGGGGCGTCGGTGTACACGTTCACGACCCCACCAGCGGCATTGCCCCAGACGCTCGATGCATTCGACCGGATGACGTCGATACTCCGAGCCGAGTTGAGGTCGATCCCATCGAAAGAAGTCCGGCCGTCGGGCTCAGTCTCAGGAAACCCGTCGACCAGGATCCGGACGCCTCGTGAGGTCCCGGAGTTGGAACGATCCCCTGATCCGCGCGCTCCATACCCTCGGATCACCAACCGGATATCGGAGGTGCCTGACCGGGACTGGGCAAAGACACCCGGGACGAACCGTAGGATCTCATCGAGAGCGTACCCCGATGTTCCGGTAAAGGCGGTCCGGGGAATCTGGGTAAAAGCCAGGGGTTGATCTGCCAGAGGGCGACGGGAGCGGGTGCGCGTCACTTCGACGGTCGGCAATCGGGTGGTGTCCGGCCGCCCGGGGTCTTGTCCCAGGAGCTCGTTGGGAGAGATCGTGCCGCTCGCCAGCGAGAGCACAAGTGGCGTCGAGCGGCACCAGTCAGGAAAACGGAATGACACACATGACCCTTGGTTGACTGCTATCAGAATACGATGACGGCGACGGCACCGTTCGGACCCGAAGGAAGATACCCCGATCAGAGCTGCGAAGGCCCCGGTGGGCGCCGATCGGCCCAGGGGGCTTCGCGCTCAAGCTGCCCCGCCAACTGGAAGAGTGTCGCTTCGTCTCCATACCGCCCGACGAAGTGCATCCCGATAGGCAACCCATCGGGAGACCAACAGAGTGGCACCGACATCGCGGGCTGGCCGGTCACATTGAAAAGTGGGGTGTACGGAATGAAATCGAAGACCTCTTCTGCGGCCTGTTCCAATGCCCCCACCCAATCCAGCACCTTTCCTCCGCCCGGGAGGCGACCCAGGACTTCCATGATCACCCGCGGGACTCCGGCCGGGCTCAGGCTGTGATGTGGTATCGGAGGGAAGGCAAGCGTGGGTGTCAGCAGGAGATCGTAAGGTTCAAAGAAGTCGGCGACCGCACGAGAGTCCTGGTCAAGCACCCGTAGCGCAGTGGCATATTGGGATCCTGAAACTGCGTCGGCCAATCGCATAACGGTCCACGTCTGCAGCTCGAAATCTCTCCGGCGCCCACGACGCCCCATCACCTCCTCCATCTCTAGGAGGTCGGCCCGCATTTCGGCCGTTACCATCGTCATGAACGCCTGATTGAATCGCACCCGGTCTATCTGAGGAGTCGCCTCCTCCACTCTATGACCCAAGTGACGAAGCAGCGCCACGGTCTCTTCGACGCCCTGACAGCAAATGGGGTCGACCGTGTGACCCAAGAGTGGTTCGGTGGTGTACGCAATGCGGAGCGTCCTAGGAGAAGTCTGGACCTCCTCCGCGAAGGGGCGCGCTGGGGGAGGGAGGACGAAGGGGGCGCCAAGCTCTGGCCCAGCCGTCGCGTCCAACAACGTGGCGCTGTCACGCACCGACCAGGTTAAGGCATGCTCAACAACCGACCCCTGCAGGATGCGTGCACGGTCAGGGCCTATCGGCGTTCGCCCCCGGGTCGGTTTGAAGCCAAAAACCCCGCAGCACGACGCCGGAATCCGAATCGAGCCCCCACCGTCACCACCACCAGCCATCGGAACCATTCGGAGTGCCACGGCCACGGCAGACCCACCGCTGGATCCTCCGGCCGTGCGATCGTGGTTCCAAGGATTTCGGGTGGGCCCGAACAACTCCGGTTCGGTGACCGGCGTTAGTCCAAGCTCTGGGGTGTTGGTCTTTCCAATCGTCACCAGACCAGCGTGCCGAAACCGGGTCACAAGAGTGCTGTCGTGATCGGGGACATAGTCCGCCAGAAATCGACTCCCGCTTGCCAATGGGACCCCTCGGTAGCTCGCGAGTAGATCCTTGAGCAAGAACGGGACGCCACCAAACGGACTCCGCTGGCTGGCGTCACGCAGCTCGGAGCGGCCTTCCTCGAACATCGGTCGGATGACAGCGTTCACCGCAGGATTCAGTCGTTCAACCCGTTCGATCGCCGTCTGGAGCACCTCCTCCGGTCGCACCTCTCCTTCCCGGATCAGTGCCGCCAAACCCACGGCATCCGTCGTGGCGTACTCGGCGAAGCTCATGACGAGGTCTCCACCTGAGAAGCAAGAAGCTCCTTTTCACGCGCGCGGAGGGCATAACCCGGAGGCGATGGAAGGTCGTTCTTGAGGTAATGGACAGCGAGTGTCTCGAAATACTGCGCCATGGGCGTCGGCACGAATCCGAGCAAGTTCTTCGCGCGAGTGTTCTCAAGGGCCGACATCCACCGATCGCTGAACGGTGAACAGGAGGGGAGAAGCTCCTCCCGCTCGAGTATGCTCCGCGGCATCCGAACTATCGAGAGGGTGACGCCTACCAGGTGCGCCAGCATCTCGAGGGTGGACTGAAGGGTGTACTCGCCATCTTGGGCGAGGTTGATCGCTTCCCCCATACCGCGCGTCGGATCGTGGTTCAGGAGATCGGCGACGGCGATGACCACGTCGCGAGCGTATACATGCCGGACGATCAGATCTGGTTCCCGGGGCAAGAGCAGCGGCCATCCATCGCGCAACCGGAGGAGGTAGTTGTGTAGCCGATCGTAGTGATCAAGTGGGCTGTGTACCATGGGCAATCGAAGTGCCGTGATCGGAAACTGGCGCTCCCGCCATCCCACCTGAAAGGCATCTTCGGCCGCGCGTTTCCCGATGCCATACAACCAGTTGGCGTGATCTCGCGTCCCCAAAGGTGGCTCCAGAATTGTCGGGCCGGCGTAGTCCTCTTCCCGGGCGGAGGGACTTGATCCCTCCCCTGCTCGCACCAGGTAGACCTGACCTGAACTGATGAACAGGTATCGCCCCACCGAACCATCGAAGGCCTCAACCGCTTGTGCCGCCTCTGCGCCGGTATAGCACGCCATATCGACCACCGCATCCCAGGTCCGGCCCCTGATGGCGGCAGCGAGTGCGGCAGGATCGGCTCGATCGGCCCGAAGTCGTTCGATTGTTTGGGGGAGTCGATCGAGTGTGATACCTCGGTTCAACACGACCACTTCCTTGCCAGATCGATGGAGATCCTGCACCAGAAGCGAGCCGAGATTTCGAGTGCCACCGATCACGAGAACTGCCACATACACTCCACGGAGGGGGACGGATTTCGTGCTCGAAAGATACGACTTCGGAGTTCGTGACGTATACATGCAGGAGCCATCAGCGTTCATCGTTTGAAGTGGGAGGAGTCATGTCGGTCCTGTCTATCGTCCAGGAAGAGAGCCTCGTCACCGAAGTGGCGCGCTTGGAACCAACAAGCACGAGACAACTTACGCCTGGTCAACGACTTGGAGGACATACCACCGAAAGCGTCACGGTGGTGACCTCTGGGATTCTGGGGGTCTTTCTGACCCGAAGCGGTCGCTCCAATGTGGTGGTCGAGGTCTACGGCCCGGGCGATCAGATCGTCGGCGGCGATCCGGCCGAGTTCGCCAACGAGGAAGGCAGGTGGGAGACGCGGGCGTTGACCGAGACGACGGTGGTGGTGGTTTCGGCGCAGGTCTTTGCCCAGGCCGTGGCCAACGACCACCGATTTGCCCGGGCGGTCGCTGCGGCCTCACACGGTCAGCATCGAAGCATGTTGGCTCACCGGCACCTGCTCCAGCTCCCGCCGACCTCTCGGGTAGCGGCGGTGTTGCTGTTTCTGACGCGAAGCCTCTCGAGTCCCGATCACCCCGACGCTCCCCTTCCGCTCACCCAAGATGTCGTCGCCGCCATCTCGAGCCTGTCGCGCCAGACCACGAACCAGGTCTTGCGCACCTTGCGTCGGGACGGTGGGCTCGCCGTCCGTCGTGGCCAGATTGCTATTGTCGATAAGGTGTTGCTGTCGACATTGGCCTCAGGTGGGAGTGCCGAGCCCGAAGCCCAATCGGCATGAGGAAACTGACCGGCCACGCCGCGCTGGTGGCAACGATCACTCTTACCACTGCTGGGTCGATTCTGGCTCAGGGATCGGAGCGTTGGAAGACCGATTTCTCCCGACGAAGTGTCCCGGCCAACGAGATCGTCTCCGGTGGCCCGTCGAAGGACGGCATCCCGGCGATCGACCACCCGAAGTTTGTCTCGGTCAAAGCAGCCGGCCGCTGGCTCGCCGATCCAGAGCCGGTGGTCGTCGTGGAAACCGGTCGGACCGCCAGGGCGTACCCGCTTCAGATCCTCATCTGGCATGAAATCGTCAACGACCAGATCGGCGACAAACCGGTCACGGTCACCTTCTGCCCGCTGTGTAACACGGCGATTGCTTTCGATCGGCGTGTGGGAGACCGGATACTCGATTTCGGTGTCTCAGGGCGGCTCCGTAATTCCGACATGGTCATGTACGACCGTCAGACCGAAACCTGGTGGCAGCAGGCCACTGGTGAGGGAATCGTTGGCGAATTGACGGGAACGCGACTGACTCGGATCGGAGCACCGCTCGTTAGCTGGCGCACCTTTCGCGAGACCTGGCCCGACGGGGAGGTGCTGTCCCGCGAGACTGGGCACGATCGTCCCTATGGTCGAAACCCCTACACTGACTACGACCGCCCCTCAGGGAAACCGATTCCCGGATTTGTGAGCGCCACCCCTGATCCACGGCTCCCGGCCATGGAACGGGTCGTCGCGATCGCAATAGGAGCGGGGGGAGTAGCCCATTCCTTTACTGGTCTGGCGAAAGACTCGGTCCGACACGATACGGTCAACGGCACCTCGCTGGTCATCTTTTGGGCACCGGGAACCGCAAGCGCACTCGACGCGCAATCGATCGCCCGGGGACGAGACGTCGGGTCCACCGGCGTCTTCGAAACCAAGCTGGGCAATAGGGACCTCCATTTCAGCCCTCACGGTCCCGGCACGTTCCGTGATCGCGAGACCAACTCCACCTGGAGCATTCTCGGTCGGGCGGTCGCTGGCGAACTCGCGGGACAGCAACTCACACCGATTACTCACGGGAACCACTTTTGGTTTGCGTGGGTCGCCTTCCGCCCCGATACGCGACTGGTCCAATAGAGAATTCGGTCTAGCTTCCTCCATCCTGGTGCCCCACCGCACCTGGAGGAGGAGCCAGTGTCCCAGTCGATCGACGCCCGTATCCTGACCGCTGTCCGGGCGATCCCCCGGGGGCGGGTGAGCACCTACGGATGGATCGCCACCCTTGCCGGTTTCCCCCGGCAACCTCGCATGGTTGGTTATGCCCTCCGTCGAGCCGATGAAGTCGATCTCCCCTGGCATCGTGTCGTCAACGCGCAAGGCGGGATCAGCCCCCGTGCCAACGCCGAGTGGGTTCGGGTCCAGCGACAGCGGCTGGAGCAGGAAGGGATCCGGTTCGATGCGCGTGGCCGAATTGACCTGGCACGATTCGGGTGGAAGGGTCCCTCACCCAGGCCATAGAGTCGCCGTTGTGGCCACATTGTCGTTCGGCTGACACTCCCTTGGGCCGCCACGTCGTGAGATCCAACCGACCCGGTCATGTCGTCACCTACCTAGACATCCATGCGGTATCGGGACGGAAGACTCCCTCCAGTCTGGGTCGGACCATGTCCGCGCAAACCCAAGGAAGTACACCGAAGATATCACACAGTTGGGCTGGCATCGGGTAGGCCAGCGCAGAGGGCCGGTGTCACAACGCCGGCAGGGTAGGACAACCTTCATGAAGGAGTGGTACCATGGTGAAGTCCCTTACTGGGATGGCGGCGCTCGCCGCATTGACCGTCGCGATGCCGGCCAAGGCAGAAGCACAGATGAAGATGCAGACACCCAAGCATGTGGAGGCCTCGGTAACCGGAACGGTGATCGATGTCTCGTGCAAGTTCGGGCAGGGTCTCACGGGCGTGAAGGAGCATCGGATGTGCGCCCAGGTGTGCGCCGACAAGGGAATCCCCCTCGCCATTCTGGGCGATGACGGGGTCCTGTACATTCCCACGTCGGCTGGCATGCCAGGCGACGGTCAGAACGATCGCCTGAAAGAGTTCGCCGAGGAGAAGGTGACCATCTCGGGCAAAGTGTTCGAGGCGGGCGGCGCCAAGGCGATTCAGATCGACAACATCAAGAAAGCGTAAGGCAACATGCTGAAGGAGATGGGCCGGAACCTGTTCCGGCCCGCTCTGCGCATTACCCTCTGGGTGGCGACCGCGGGAATACTCGCGAGCTGCACGGGGGAAACGGCGCGGGGACCGATCGCCACGTCGAACGTCAACGCCGCCGAGCCGGTGGTGACCACCCTCGGGTCCGCCCGGCATGTGGTGACCGTTCAGCCTGCGGAGCACCTCATGTTAGACACACTTCCTCCGGACGAAGATACGCATCTGCTGTGGTTTGCCGGTCGTCAGACCCAGCAAACGGTGGATGGTGCCGTCGTCCTCGACGGGAGTGGGGGGTTAATCCGCTTCGACGAGGGGCTCCGAGTACGGCGGGTTCTGCTCCAGCGAGAGGGACGGGAGATCGTGGCGGCCACCGCTGGCCCAGGCGATCGTCTCTGGGTCGCCGATCTCAACGGCGACGTGATGCTTGCAAGCCTCGACGGCTCGCTCAAGCCCACCGCCAAAAGCCCATTCAACTATACCGACTTGGGGAGTGACGGTCAGGGCGGGGTCTGGTTGGTCCGATCACCAGCCCGATTCGCCTACGCACTCGAATCGCCTGATGCCCCTTTGCTCTCTCGTATTGGGGCAGATGGAACCGCTGGAGGAACCACGGGACTCGTCGACCTCCCTCAACACATCCTGTTGGCTGATCTGAACAATGCCGGCCATGTGGCGGGGCGGGGCGACACCGTCTACTTCGCCCCATTTATCCGGGATCAGATCCTGGCTCTGACCGCGGCTGGCGAGACGCTCTGGGTCGCGTCACGCGATCTCCCCCAATCCACAACGCAGCCAAAGTTCGAGCTGCAGGATGGAAAGGCCGTGATCGACTACCATCCGGTGAACCTGGGCGCCACTATCGGACCAGATGATCGGCTCTATGTCCTGAGTACACCCGGATTCACGACCGATCGTTCGCGCCTGGATGTGTTCGACCGCACCACCGGCGTGCTCCTCCGCACCGCGGAACTCCCGGTCGCACTCCCAACGATCGCCGTCGGGAACGAGGGACGTGTCTTTCTCCTGAATGAGCTGCAGCTGCTCACCGGACTTTCGCCGACCGACCGGGAACCTATCGTTCCGTTCGAACTGGAGCAGATGGGCGGCGGGCAGATGGCCAACACAGACCTCCGCGGCAAGGTGACCCTCGTCAATTTCTGGGCTAGCTGGTGTGCTCCCTGCCGGGAAGAGATGCCCGCCCTCGATTCACTCCGACACGCGGTGACTGACTCAGGTTTTCGGTTCATCACGATCAACGAGGACATTCACTCGGAAGATGCCGAGGCCTTCATCTCCCAATTCGGCTCTGACTTTCCCGTCCTCCTGGGCAAGGGGGATATGAAGGCGAAATACCACTACTTCGGCCTCCCCTACACGATCTTGGTCGATCGCGACGGCAAGCTGGTGCAACAGTGGATTGGGTTCGCAGGACCCGACCAGATCGCCCGGATTCGGGCGGTGATTGACGCCGAACTCCAACGCACCACCATGGCGGGAGGGGATCACGGCCACGAAGGTGGGCACTGACCGCGAAATGTCGCCACCTTGACAGACCGGCCCGGGAGTCGCACCATCAGAAATGACGAACCCGGAGTTCACAATGTCTCCCTATGCCGACGATGACCGTACCCAGAAGGCACTCAAGCTCTGGATTATCCTGTCGCGTGCCCATGCCGCCATCCATGAAATGGCGTCCAGCGACGTAGATCGTCATCAGCTCACCGCCGGTGAGTTTGGTGTCTTGGAAGCTCTCTATCACAAAGGGCCGATGCTTCTCGGTGAAGTGCAGCGGAAGCTCTTGGTTTCGAGCGGTGGGATTACCTACCTGGTCGATCGCCTGGAGGCCCAGGGCTTGGTCGAGCGCCGACCGTGTGCCTCGGATCGTCGGGCTCGCTATGCTGCGCTGACGGATCGCGGAAACGATTTCATGCAGACGGCGTTCCCCACACACGCTGCAACGATACGCCAAGCAGTCGCTGAACTCGACGACGATGAGATCCAGTTGATGACGGACCTGCTCCGACGGTTGGGACGTCACGCCGCGGATCTACAACACGCGGTCGCCGAACCGGTCGGCTAGGCGACTTCAGCCTGGCGGGACACCAGTCGCCCTATCGCCAGGAATCCGATCGCGGGACCGATCGCCAACAGAGCAAACGCCCAGCGCCACCCCATCTGGCTCGCAAACCAAGGCACGAACTGGATCGACAGGATGGAAATCGCAAACCCGATCGAGGTTTGTAGCGTCAGGGCGGTCCCCACTGCATGCGGAGGGACGCTCTCGGTCACCATGGTGGAGAATTGCGCGCTATCGGCGATGACAAACCAGCCCCATACCAAGGCGACCACAAGCATCACCCAGTACCCCCCAGCCCAGGCAACGCCCATCGCGATCGCGGCGGTGCCACTCACCGCCATTGCACCGCGTACGAGGCGTGCACGCCCGATCTGATCGGCCACTGCCCCTCCCCACACGCAGGCCAGCCCACCGATGGCAATCGCGGCAAAGGCGCCAAGCCGGATGAGCTGTTGGGATACCGGATGGGTACTCGCCAGGGAGCCAGCCGCGAGGAACGTTGCCAGCCAAGTCCAACAGGCGTACAGCTCGATCATATGACCGCAGTACCCTCCTGTGGTGAGCCGCCATTTCCGGTCCGTGACCACTTCGCCCACCAATGACCATGAGAACCGACGCCGGGCAAATGCGTGAGGACCATCGCGGTATCCCCCGGCGATGAGCGTCGCGGCGAGCACGGCGGCGGCAGAGGTGGTCAGGATCACCGGGCGAAACCCGACACCGCCTAACGCTTCTACCAGGTACGGCGTAGCCTTCCCCACTGTGAGCGCCCCCACGACCACCCCGATAGCTAAGCCACGTCGGTCCCGAAACCAGGTGGCGGTCATCTTCATGGCGGGGGGATACACGGCGGCCAGCGTCGCACCGGTGAGAAACCGAGTCACCACTGCCCACCCGAATCCCGGGACGATGAGGAGCGCGGCGTTCGACGCCGCGGCGAGCACGGCACCCATCGCGAAGTACCAGCGGCTCGGCAAGACGTCCGCCAAATTCAGTATCGCCGCGACCAGCGTCCCCACAACAAACCCAAGTTGGACTGCACTCGTGAGCCATCCCGCTTGGGACGCCGAAAGATCCCATTGGACTCTGAGTTCGGGACTCACGGCGCTCGCGGCGAGCCAGACCGACATGCCCAACAACTCCGCGACACCAAGCAGTCCGAGCATCGACCAAGCGTGACGCCCGGCCGGACGAGTGTTCATCGAGGCGAGAAGGTCGTGAAGGGGGGTCGCCAGGTACGGCCCACACACGTCAGGTCAAGATGTGTGGTGGCGGCGTCCTGCACAAAGCGAGTTATTAACCCGATCTGGCAGCTTTCATTGCTAAAGTCATGACTGGCGTTGGGGAAAACCACGTGCATCGCCTGCGGAATCGCTTGGGCCACATGGTCGGCAAACTCTGGTGGTGTTGCGGCATCGTAGGCGCCGCTCAAGAGAAGTGCGGGCACCGCGGGGAACGCGTCCTGTGTGTCT
>JAJCZW010000188.1 GCA_029262155.1 Gemmatimonadota bacterium | reverse complement strand
TCCGGCTTTCGCTGGATGACGCGTTGTCGAAGGCGGTGCCAGAGAGTGAGGCGCTTGCCCTCGCGAGGGTGGTGGAACGCCGCGCCCGGGGAGACCTCAAACGCGCTGGCGCCGAGCGATATCCGCAGATCACTGCTTCCCTAACCTATAGTCGACTCCTGCAGTCGCAATTTGGTAGTTTTGGGGACAACATCCCCCAGGACAGCATCAGCGCTCCCCCCATCTGCGATCGCTTCGTTCCCGACCCACTCCAACCGATTGACGTGCGGTTGGGATCGCTGGAGGCCGCGGTTTCATGTGCGTCCACCGCAAGCCCGTTTGCGCTCTTTGGCGACCTTCCCTTCGGGCGAAAGAATACTTACACCTTCGGCCTGGGACTCTCGCAAACCCTTTTCGCCGGTGGGCGCATCTCGGCGCAGTCCCGCGCTGCCAAGGCCAATCGCCGCACCACGGAACTTGGGGTGAGCGCGGCCCAAGCTGCGCTGGTCTTAGAGATCGTCCAGGCATACTACGATGCAGCCCTCAGTGACCGACTCCTGGTCATTGCCGAAGCCACCCTCGATCAAACCGACTCGACGCTCCGACAAACAACCGTGGCCCGCGATGCGGGGACGGCCCCGGAATTCGACTATCTCAGAGCCCAGGTGGCGCGTGACAATCAACGCCCAGCGGTCATTCAACGGAGAGCCGAACGGCGCTTCGCATACTTGAGGCTCACCCAACTGTTGGGTATCCCGGAGAACCAGTCGCTCGAACTCACCACGCCGCTGAGCGATCGACCGGTAGATGGCATGGCCTCCCTTCCCACGCCATCGACCCCGGACGCGGCAAACGTTCGAGACCGTCTGGTGGTGCAGCAGGCAAACCAAGCGGTCCTTGCACAGGAGAACCTGCTCCGGGCAGCCCAGGCGAGTGCGTATCCATCGGTGGTTGTCACGTCGCAGTTCGGGCAAATCGCCTACCCCAAGTCCGGCGTGCCCGCACCCAAGGATTTCCTTACCAATTGGACGGTCGGGATAGGCGTGCAGGTACCGCTCTTCACCGGCGGGCGATTGAAGGGAGACCGCATGGTCGCCGAAGCAAATGTGCAGGAGGCACAACTCCGCTATCGCCAAACCGTCAAGTTAGCTCAGCTGGATAGTCGGGATGCCCAGGATCAACTTCTGGCTGCGGAAGCGAGATGGGACGCAAGTGCTGGAACGGCCGAGCAAGCTTCGCGCGCATACGCCATCGCCCAGGTGCGATTCCAAGAAGGAATCTCCACCCAAACCGAACTCTTGGACGCCCGCATCGCACTGCAACAGTCGGAGTGGAACCGCGCACGCGCTGCACGCGACCTCCAGGTCGCGCGGGTACGAATCGCTCTGCTGGAGCGCCTCCCCCTCACCGGAGTCGTGCCCGAGGCGCCCGTGGGGGTGCCCATCGCTACGCCGGCTGCCGCGCCAACGCAAACACTCCAAGCAAGCCAGACAGGAATCGGATTTCCATGATCACCCGAGCGCATCTTCGATCGGCATTGCCGCGGATGGCCCTTCTTCTGTTAGCCGTTGCCAGCGGATGCGGAGGATCGGCGGCCAGCACCGATGGCGAGACCCGCGATCCCATCTCGTTGACCAGGGACCAAATCGCAATCGTCGAGGTGCAGGAGTTATCTACTGGTCCCGGCCTGTCTGGCACCCTGGAACCGTATCGAGAAGCAACCCTCCGAGCCGAGATACCTGGCGCAGTTATCTCAACGCATGTGGACGCGGGCCAAGCGGTCCAACGGGGGATGCGTCTGGCCCGGATCGATGATCGGGTCTGGCGGGACCAGTTCCTTTCCGCTCAAACCGCCCAGCGCTTGGCAAAGGAACGCCTTCACCTCGCAGAGCGAAATCTCGAGCGCGCTCAGCGCTTGGCCGAGGCAGGCGCCATTGCTGAGCGCGATTTGGAGAATGCGCGAATCGAACGGACAAACGCCGAAGCGGCGGCGGCGGAGGCCACGGCTCGCTTGGCCAGCGCAACCCAACAACTCGCCCATGCAACCATCCTGGCGCCCTTCACCGGCGTGGTGAGTGAACGGCAGGCCGATGCAGGAGATGTGCTCCAGACCGGAAATCCCATTGTGACTATCGTGGACCCGTCGATGCTCCGACTTGAAGCCACCGTACCGGTCACCGCCCTGGCCAGCTTGAAGGTGGGGATGACGGTCGCCTTCGTGGTGACTGGTATCACCGACCGATCGTTTGCCGGGCAGATCGATCGCGTGAACCCCACCGTTGACCCGGCGACGCGACAGATGCGGATGCAGGTTCTCCTCCCCAATACGGACGGCAAGTTGGTAGCTGGATTATTTGCGCGCGGCCGGGTAGCGACTGAACAGTCCTCAACGATCGCCATTCCCGAAGACGCGATCGATTTTGCCGGCCCAACTCCGACTGCTCGTCGCATCAGGGGCGGAGTCGTCGAGAGCGTGGGCATTGTCCTCGGCGTAACGGATGAAGCCCAAGGCCTCGTCGCGATCACCTCCGGGCTCGCGGTGGGAGATACCATCCTGGTCGGATCGGCCCAGACGATCGCCATTGGAACGCCCGTCCGGCTGCGGGAGGAGTAGCTCGGTGTACATCTCTGACAATGCGATCCGGCGTCCGATCATCACGATAGTTGCGATGGTGACGTTGGTGGTTTTTGGCATCTTTGCGCTCATCACTCTCGCCACAGATGAATATCCTGATGTCGCACCGCCATATGTCACCGTCGGGCTCGTCTATCCCGGCGCATCTCCTGATGTGGTCGAGAAGGACGTGCTGGATCTGGCCGAGGAGGCGGTCTCGTCCATTGCCGGTGTCAAGAAGGTGAATGGCACAGCAGAAGACGGTTTTGCAAGCATCACGGTAGAGTTCGAGTTTTCCAAACCAGTCGCTGAAGCCACCCAGGACGTCCGTGATGCACTCTCCGAGATTCGGAACGACTTTCCGGAAGAGCTGGAAGAGCCGATCATCCGGAAGCGGAACGATACCGATCGGCCGATTGTCTCGCTCGCCCTCTCTTCCGATGTGCTGAGTGCAAGCGATCTCACACGCATTGCCGATCCTGGTTTGACTCGAGAACTTCGCTCCATCGCCGGCGTCGCAGATGTCGCGATTCTCGGACGCCAAGAACGTGAGATGACAATCGAGTTATTGCCCGAAGCGATGGAAGCCGCGGGCGTCGGTGTGGATGACGTGGTCCAAGCACTCCGAGCCCAGAATCTCGCAGCGCCGGTCGGACGACTCGACGGAGCCCTCGACGAACAATCAATTCGCTTGCGCGGCAGGCTCCAAACCACAGCCGACTTCGGCCGCCTCGTCGTCGCCCAACGCCGGGGACGGCTCATCCGATTGGGCGAGGTCGCCGTCCCTCGTGATGGAGCTGAGGAGCCCCGGTCCAAGGCGCTGTACAATGCGCGCGACGCGGTCGGGATCGATGTAACGAAATCGAAGGGCTATAGCACCACGGACGTGACCGACGTCATCCTCGCTCGGGTTGAAAAGGTCAAAGCGACCTTGCCGAGTAACGTCCGCCTGGATGTCGTACGGAATGCCGGGGATCGCGTGAGTGCCTCGGTTCGTAACGTGCAAAAGGCTCTCCTCGAAGGCGCCCTGCTCACCGTCTTGGTCGTCTTTCTCTTTCTCAATAGTTGGCGGTCAACGGTGATTACGGGTTTGGCCCTCCCCGTATCGGTGTTGGCATCATTCATCGCGGTATGGGCCTTCGGCTTCACCCTGAACACGATGTCATTACTTGGCCTTTCACTGGCCATCGGGATACTGATTGATGACGCGATCGTGGTGCGTGAAAACATTGTACGCCACGTTGAGATGGGGAAGGATCACCTCACTGCGGCTCATGAAGGAACGGCAGAAATCGGATTGGCCGTCGCGGCAACGACATTCTCCATCCTCGCCGTATTCATCCCCATCGCCTTTCTCCCCGGGGTCGGCGGACAGTGGTTCAAGCCGTTTGCCCTGACGATCGCGGTGTCGGTGCTGGTCTCACTCTTGGTCTCGTTCTCTCTGGATCCGATGCTGTCCGCCTACTGGCCAGATCCACACCGTCCCATGTCGGAACGAGCGTGGATTTCTCGCCAGTTGGATCGATTTAACCGGTGGTTTGATCGTCAGGCGGGGCGTTACCGAAGGCTCATCGCATGGGCCCTGGACCATCGCCTCGCGATCGTCGCGATCTCTATCGGCAGCTTCGTGGTGGCGCTGATGATGCCGGTGATGTCGGTGGTCGGCGTAGGGTTTTTCCCCCTCGATGATCGGGCAGAACTCAACGTGCAGATTGAGACCCCGCCAGGTGCCAATCTGGAGTATACGAATCGGAAAGCTGAGGCGGCCACGAGGCTGATTCGCCGTCACCCCGAGGTTCAGTACACCTACACCACCCTCGGTGGCGGCCCTTCAGGTGCCGTCGATGTGGGAAACATTTACGTGCGACTCACGCCGAAAGCGGATCGGAGCGAGTCAGCCGAGGACATCGCTGCCAGGATTCGAGAGGGGATGGCCCACATCAATGGCGTGACGCTCGCCGTCTTTACCAGCGACTTCGGCGGTGGCCGGAAGCAGTTGCAACTCGAGGTTCGAGGAAACCATCTCGAAACGCTTTCGACTTTGGCGGAGGAGATTCGGCAGATCGTAGCCGCAACGCCCAACGCGGTCGACGTTGCCCTCTCCTCCAAGGGTCAAAAACCTGAACTCAATATCGATCTCGACCGAGGCCTTGCCGGCAGCCTGGGCATCACCGTGGGACAGGTCGCACAATCACTCCGCCCTGCGTTCGCTGGCATCGACGCCGGCACCTGGATCGACCCAACGGGGGAGGCCCGCGATGTGACCGTTCGGCTTGAACCCAATGCCCGACGTCGGGTACGAGATCTCCGCCAACTTCCCCTCGTGATTCCGCAGGCCTCTGGACAGATGGTCACCATTCCCCTGGGGCAGGTGGCGACTATCACCCCAGGACTGGGCCCTGCCGTCATCGATCACCTGAACCGTGATCTGGTCGTCAAGGTCGGCTGGAATGTCTCTGGTCGATCCACTGGAGAGGTTATGCGTGATGTGAACGCGCAGATCGCACAACTCCACCTCCCCAGCGATATCAGCATCACGGTAGGAGGGGACGCCGAACAACAGGAAGAGGTCTTCGGAAACATCTTCCTCGCCCTGGGTGTGGCCGCCCTCTTGATGTACCTCATTCTCGCCATGCAATTCGGTTCCTTTATGGACCCACTCGCCATCATGCTCTCCCTCCCGCTGTCGCTGATCGGCGTCATGCTAAGCTTGGCCGTGACCGGCCTCACGATCAACATCATGAGTCTGATTGGAGTCATCCTGTTGGCGGGGATCGTGGCGAAGAACGCGATCCTGCTGATCGATTTTGCGAAATGGGCCCGCGAGCGTGAGGGCTTGCCGCTGCGTGAAGCCCTCATCGAGGCAGGCGCCATTCGTCTGCGCCCGATTCTCATGACGACCTTCGCCCTCGTAGCAGGCATGCTTCCAGTTGCCTTTGGCACCGGTGAAGGTGCCCAATTCCGATCACCCCTTGGGGTGGCGGTGATCGGCGGGGTTATGACCTCTACCCTGCTCACCCTAATCGCCATTCCTACGTTCTATGAGATCCTTGACGAATGGAGAAGCTGGGCTCTCCGGATTGGGAAGCGGGTCTTCGCCCACCCGTCACCAGATTCCTCCCTCCGCGAGGACCTCTCCTGATAGGACGAGGTTATCTTGTGTCCATGATCCGTCATCCTACCCTTGCACAGCTCCAATCGCCCACCAGAGTGAGCCCCGCGTGACGGTCGCTGCCACGCTCACGAACGAGAAACGACGCGTCACCTTCTCTTCCGTTCGCCGGGAAGCTCGTGAGCTCATCTGGGCATATCGTCATCGCCTGGCCCTTGGTATGGGCCTCATGGTGATCAGCCGACTTGCCGGTCTGGTGATGCCGTTTACGTCAAAATACCTCATCGATTCGGTGGGGAATGGACAGGGTAACCTTCTCGGACCTATTGCGGCCGCCATCATGGCTGCCACGTTAGTGCAAGCGGGCACCTCCTTTGCACTCGCTCGCGTGCTCGGCGTAGCGGCGCAGCGTGCCGTAACCGACATGCGGCGTCGGATCGAGGCCCATGTCCTTCGGCTCCCGGTTCGGACCTTCGATTCAACGCAAACCGGTATCCTCATTTCTCGCATCATGACCGATGCCGAGGGTGTCCGGAATCTCGTGGGCACGGGCCTGGTGCAGTTAACTGGCGGACTCCTCACCGCTTCGATCGCTGTCGGTGTCCTCTTTTATATCAATTGGCAGATGACCGCCTTCACCTTCCTACTCCTGGCACTGTTTGGTGTGGGGATGGCATTCGCCTTTACTCGCCTGCGGCCGATCTTTCGTGAGCGGAACAAGATTCAGGCTGGGGTGACGGGTCGGTTAGTGGAGTCTCTCGGGGGGATCCGTATCGTCAAGTCCTACGTCGCCGAGCGTAGGGAAGATCTGATCTTTACGAAAGGGATCCACAGACTATTCCGCAACATCGCCACTGGGATCACGGGGGTGGCAGCGATCGGCGCCCTTTCGGTTTTCGTTGTCGGTACAATTGGCACCCTGATGGTACTGATCGGTGGGCGTTCCATTCTCGACGGATCGATGACGGTTGGTGACCTGGTCCGCTATGTGTTCTTCACCGGCCTCATGGCTGCCCCCATGGTCCAAATTGCCTCGATCGGCACCCAGGTGACCGAGGCCTTTGCCGGCTTGGATCGCATTCGCGAGTTACTAAGCCTCCCCACCGAGGATGATGAGGATCGTTCGCGAGCCCCCGTCCCGACCATTACTGGAACGGTTCGGTTCGAAAACGTTTGGTTTGAATACACCCCGGATGAGCCAGTCCTCCGCGATATCAGCTTTGAAGCACAGGCGGGAACGACTACGGCCCTGGTGGGTTCGAGTGGGTCGGGCAAGAGTACCCTCTTGAGCCTCGTCATGGCATTCAATAGACCGCGAGATGGGAGAGTGCTGGTTGATGAGCATGACCTCACCTCACTCCGTTTGCGAGACTATCGAACGCACCTCGGGATCGTGCTCCAAGACAATTTCTTGTTTGATGGGACCATTGCAGACAACATTCGATTTTCGCGGCCCGAGGCGAGCATCGCCGATGTGCTTCGTGTGAGCCGCGTCGCGCATTGTGACGAATTCATTCGGGAGTTCCCGGATGGATACGACACGGTCGTGGGTGAACGTGGGGTGCGGCTATCGGGTGGCCAGCGGCAACGGGTGGCGATCGCGCGGGCGATCCTCGCGAACCCCTCCGTGCTGCTGCTCGATGAGGCGACCTCAAGCCTCGACAGCGAGAGCGAGGCCCTGATTCAAGACGGCTTGCAGGCGCTACGGCAGGGCCGGACCACCTTTGTTATCGCCCATCGTCTTTCCACCATCATGAGTGCCGATAAGATCTTGGTGCTCGAGGAAGGACAAATCGTCGAGCGGGGAACCCATGAGGAGCTCCTCGCCCTCGACGGACGGTATCGGCAACTCTACGATCGGCAGTTTCGCCTGGAGAAAAACCGTTTCATCAACCCCGGCGAGGACTTCACACCAGACCTTCCAGGTGTTTCCGCCCCCTCAGCCCGATCCTCCACCTAAGAAGGCCGCGTTCTACTCATCCCCTATGGGCTGGGACGCTCGCTGCGATCCACATGTTCTGCAAGCTTCCACGTCCTCTCCGTCTGTTCCCACCGTGCGGTGTACCGACCCCAATCCTCGAGTACAACCCCAGTTTGTGGTGCGACGAAGGTGAACCGGTATCGTCCATGCTCCTCGAGGATCGAGTCGGTCCGATCAAATCCCTCCATGCTGTAGACCAATACACCCTGGAGTTGATGGAGATCATCCACCCGTCCGGCAATCGCCTCCGCTCCCTCGATGTCGGGACCATGCGGTGATCGCCACACCCCGTGGGGGCGAAAGATCGAGGCGACGGAGTCGCCGGCTCCGGTGGCAAACCAATGAGCGAACCATCCGTTCGTCCGTGTCAGAAAGAGTTCGGTGGGCGCGTCAGATCGTTGGCACGATGACAGGAAGAGGATCCCCCCAACCACCCCCACGAACCGACACCTACTTCGCCAGCGTCGACTTCGGAGGTTCATACCTCAGGCACAACCAGGGGGAGCCGGCGTTGCCTTACACCGGTTAGCGCGAAGACAGCGTTGGCCACCGCGGGAGCAATCGGTGGAGTTCCGGGTTCGCCCACCCCGCCCGGTGTGGCGGCACTCGGAATCAGATGGACATCCACCGCAGGCATCTCCGGAAGTCGGAGGATCCTGTAGTCGTGAAAATTGCTCTGCTGCACCCGACCGTGATCAAGCGTGATTTGGCCGAAGAGTGCGGCGGTCAACCCAAAGGCAATAGCGCCCTCCATCTGCGCCCTCACCGTATCCGGATTGACAACAACACCGCAATCGATCGCACAGGTCACCCGATGTATCTGGATCGCACCGCCGGTGATCCCGACCTCGGCAACTTGGGCAACGTACGAACCGAACGAGGCGTGGATGGCGACGCCTCTCGCCCGATCGGCGGGGAGTGGGCTATCCCACCCGGCTTCGCGCGTCGCGCGCTCAAGCACCGCACGATGCCGGGGATGGTCGGCGAGCAATGCCATCCGGTACGCGACCGGGTCGGCACCGGCGGCGTGGGCAAGTTCGTCGATGAAACTTTCTACGGCAAATGCGGAGTGCGAATGACCGACCGACCGCCAGAAGCCGACAGGAACGTTTAACCGTGCCCGATGATACCACACCTCAATCTGGGGAACGGCGTAAGGAAGTTCACTCGCCCCTTCGACCGCCGTAGGATCGATTCCACCCTTGAGAGGGCCCGCCAATCCTGCAAGACGTTCGGGCAACCACGACGGGAGGAAGCGGCTGATAATGGACGGGCACGCGATCTGATGATGCCACAGCGTTGGCTGTCCTTCGGGACCAATCCGAGCGCGAATCCGATGCCGCACCGCCGGCCGATAGAAATCGTGCTGGATATCATCCTCGCGTGACCAGACAACCTTGACTGGTCGGCCAACCCGTTTCGCCAATGTGACCGCTTCCGCGACAAAGTCCGTTTCTGACCGGCGCCCAAACCCACCTCCCAGAAAGGTGGTATGTACCTGCACCTGTTCTGGCTCCACTCCGGCAATGCGAGCAGCCACACCACGGGTGCCACCACCGTATATCCTGGGCCCCATCTGATACTGGGTCGGAGCCCAAACGGTCACCCCGTTGCCAGTGATAGCCGCGGTACAGTTCATCGGCTCCATCGTCGCGTGGGCGAGGAGCGGAAGATCATACTCGGCCTCGAGCACGGTGGACTCGGTCTCGTTCGCGCCGATCGTTGTTCCATTGTCCTTCTGGCGATCTCCGGTTCGCCGGACCATCCGGCCGGACTCCTGCAGCGCCTTCGTGAGACCTTCTTCAATCGAGAGGGGAAACGCCGGAGACTCCCATTCGATCGAAAGCGCCTTTCGTCCTTCGCTCGCTGCCCAATAGCCGTCAGCCACGATCGCGACACCACTTTCGATCTGGTAGACACCTTGTACACCTGGAATGGCTCTCGCGGCGGCATCATCGAACGATTTGACAGTTCCGCCGAACACCGGACTCCTCTGAACGACCGCGACGACATGGTTTGGGGGCATCACATCCAGCCCAAACTCGGCCTTGCCGGTGGTCTTGACCTGGGTATCCACACGCGGAATCGGCTGACCAATAAGGTTGAATGTGGTGGGGTCCTTTAAACTGACGTCGTTAGGAATCTCTTCTGCGCTCGCCCCCTCAGCCAGATCACCGAAGTGGATCGACCGGCCGGTTGGGAGATGGGTGATGAGGCTGTTCGCGACCGAACACTCGCTCGCGGGGGCAGCCCAGGCCCGAGCAGCGGCGGCAAGGAGCAGGTGTCGAGCGGTCGCCCCCGCTCGACGGAGCGGTTCGTAGAGGGCTCGGATGCTGGTACTGCCTCCCGTTGCCTGACCGGGGAGCAGGGGATTTGCGTAGGCCTCGTGGGCAGGTGCCTGGGCGACCCGAACTTGCGACCAGTCGGCATCCATTTCCTCCGCCACGATCATCGGAAGTGCCGTGAGGATTCCTTGACCCATCTCCGATTGTCCGACGACCACCGTAATCTCACCTGACAGCTCGATGCGGATCCACGCGTCCGGGGCGAAAGGTGCCCCCTCGTTGGGCGGTGGCTCGACATGACGCGGCCGAAAGTACACCCCGAGAGAAAGCGCCGCAGCCCCAGCCCCCCCTAGCACCAGCAGGGTTCGCCGGGAGATGGTACCAGTCTGAGTCGTTGGCGGCTTCGAGGATTGCGCGGTCATCGTGTGATCGTTACCCGACGACTCACGGGATCGAGCAGCGCAAACGTGTTCCGATCGGCGACCTGCTCCACCACGGCGGAGTACCCTGCAATCGCATTTACATCGGGAACCTGCAAGTGTACGACCGCCCCATCGTGGAGGTCGCCAGTCACTACGACCCGATACCCCGTAGTCGATTCGGCGCCAGACGCGGTATATGGAACCGCACTCATGACCGACGAAACAGACCCCCCTGAAACCCGAATGAGAATCGCGCCATCGGTGGCCCCGGCTCCCGATAGCGACACGAGTAGTGTTCCAGGAGTCGGACCGGGGGGCACAACCTCCCCACCACAGGCACTGAGCAGCCCACCCGCAAGTACCAGGGCGAGGGCGAGGGGGGGCAGACCTCGGAACGGCGTCATGGCGTCTGTCCCAGCGGTGAGGGTCGAGAGGCAATTCCGCGTGAGGCCTGAACTCCCGATCGTCGGAGGAACGAAAGATAGTCCCCAAGATCAAAGGATCCATTGCCGTTCCCGAGGGCATCCAGGAATCCCTTTTGGGCGATTGACAGCACGGGAGATCCGAGAAGTTCCGTGAGCGCTTCCGTGACCGTCACTGCCACTTCGCTGACAAACCTGGCGGTGAGCGTATACGGGCGGTTCATGTTCAGCGACAGAGTCCCCATTGTCGTAACCGTGTCTCCCGCCCACCCGGTAAAGACAACACCCGGCGGTGTGCCTACAGTCAATGTCACTGGGGTGCCTTCGGCGAGGAAGGTGCCAGCCATCAGATCGACTGACGGGCTCGCCGACACCTGACCCAATCCGGCGGTGAGCACCCGGAGTCGGTGCTGCACTCGAAACTCAGCCGTGAGGGTGTCCGGTGTGGAGCCGGAAATGAGTAGATGTGATCTGGGCTGCCCATTGCTCCACCCGACGAACTCGGCCATTGTCGCGCCACCGGTCACCGTCTGGATCGAATCGACCGTCACGGCGAGCGCTGTCCCGGTGGGGACGACCTCCCGAAACTCGGCTTGCGCTTGACCATTCACCTGGAGCAGCACTCCGGGATGGTCACCTCGGACAACCGATGGTTCTCGCCGAGTGAACCGAAACCGCACCTGCTGGTTGGGGAGTTGCTCGATCTCGTCAACGATGAACCCCAGGTACCGCCCATCATTGTTCAGCGCGGCTGGGACACTCCCAAGCTTCACCGCCATTGCCCCGGTGCCGCCCGGATAGCTGTCACCGAGGTCGCCCCGATTGGTCCGTCGATCGAGATCGTTCTTTCCATCGGCTTGCAGCAGCGCGAGTCCGTGCGGGAACGATGAATTGATCGCGGTGTACCGCCTATCCACAACACCTTGATCAACCATCCACAAAAGCAGTCCCGGGGCCTTCGCCTTCG
>JAJCZW010000187.1 GCA_029262155.1 Gemmatimonadota bacterium | reverse complement strand
GCGGGAGGAGCAAACCGCAGCATGACCTCTGCCAGTGCCGTTGCGGTGGCATAGCGATCAAGACGCTCGGCAAGGGAGGAATGCATCCGGGCGACATCGAATCCCGTGAGGGTATGGAGATCGCTTGCACGCGACAGAATCAGGCCGGCTTGCCCTTCGCTGAGGAGCTGCAGGGACGCCCCAAAGCGACTGCGGGGGCGAGACGCACCTTTGGCTAACGCACTCTGGACTCCGAGGGCTCTGGTGGCCATCCGCACCACCTTCGAGGTCTCGCCGTACCGCAAGGTGGAGAGAATAATCGCGTCAACGATCTGTGCTGAGGCCATGGCATTGATCGGCTCGGCCTGCCTAGTCCTCCGGCAACGGAGGAATAAACGCCACCGCTACGCTCCCGGCACATTGTCCGAGAAGGACAAACTGTACTTCGGTGAGATCAGGACGAAATACCCGGAGGCGTCCAGGAATCCTCCCGTCGCAGGTGCCAGACTCCACAGCCAGAATACGGCGCCGACTATCGACCGCGACACTGGCGCTGCGATCAATGGGAATCCCTGCCCCTGCACCACGGGTCACACTTCGTGACCGAATGTTGAACTCCATGAGCCCATCGACCTGCGACGCGATAAGAATACGTTCGGTCCCATCCACCGCAAACCGACCGGGGATCGATCCAAAGCCACCAAAATTCCCCACCTCGACTCGACGGACCGGATCCACAATGGCAAGGCGACCGTCGGTCGAATCCTCGCTGCCGGCAGAGACGACATACAAGAAACCATCGCCTCCGCTTTCGATAAACCGAGCGGCACCTTCACCCGGCAATGGGATGGAGTCCCCAGGGTTGGTTTGAGAGAAAGTTCCCGGATTCACGACGGTGATCCAACTTGGCCCCATCGTGCAGAGGGCGTTCCTGTTGTTGCACGGTGCCGCGTTCCCACTCAGAACAAAGAGACGACCCCGGGCCAGCACGACATCGTTGGGATGCCCCGGTAGGTCGAGACTCGCCGTATCGCCGCTTGCCGCATTGACACGTACCAAGAGATTTCGCCCCGCGTCGGTCACGAAGGCGACAGAATCGTCGAGGAAAACAGCTTCGGTGAGGACAGCCGCCTCGGGGAACGAGAGCGTTCGGGTCACACGGCGGCCGGGCCCATCCACGACGACGAGCCCACGCGTTCCGGTCGGCACGAGGGCAAATCGCCGATTCGCTGTGACTGAAGCCAGTCGGGTGGTCGCCGTGAGGAGTTGGAGACGCGCCTGGGTAGTCAGACTGGGTAGGGTCAGGATGCTAAGGGTTGCCTCATCGGTGTTGACGACCAGGAGGAGTTCCGCTGGCGGTGGTAGGGGTGCCGTGGTGGAGGCACACGCGGCGCCCGCGAGTGTCGCGAGGAGCAACCGAGTAACGTTGCCAGGGCTCAGAGGAACAGGTCGACGAGGGGTCATTGAGTGAAAGCTATCGAATAAGGACCGGTTGGGGCAGTCACTGACTAGGACGCCGCGGGGGGATCGGTCCGCACATCCCCTGGGCGGAGCGGAACCATATGGGGGACTCCAAAGACAGGCGTCACCGTCACCGGCCACTCGAAGACACGCGACACGACCTCCTCTCGCAGCACATCAGACACCGGACCAGAGGCCGCGACCACTCCTTGATCAAGCAAGACGACCGTGTCGGCATACCGAGCGGCGACATTGAGATGATGGGTGACGATGAGGCAGGCCAGTCCGTCGTCGACGAGGTGACGGATGAGTTCGAACACCTCCATCTCATGTCGGACATCCAGCGCTGACGTAGGTTCATCGAGAACCAATGCCCGGGGCGTCTGGGCAAGAGCGCGGGCCAGGCGAACCCTCTGGCGCTCGCCGGCCGATAGAGTATGCGTCAACCGATCCTGAAGGTGGAGCGCGTCGCAACGGTGGAGAGCATCCGCGACGACCTCCCGATCGATGGGACGTTCGGCGCGCAAGGGACCGAGTTCAGCGTAACGGCCGAGCATGACCGATTCACGTACCCGCATGGGGAAGGTCATCTCTTCCCACTGGGGAACGACCGCAATCTCCCGCGCCATCATGCGTGGTGACCAATCCGATACGGGTCGGCCTCGAAGGGTTGCGTGGCCCGATTCCACCCGCACCGCACCCAACAATGCCCTGAGCAGAGTCGTCTTTCCGCTTCCATTGGGTCCGGCAACGGCGACGAGACGGCCGGATGCGAGCTCAAAATCCACTCGATCCAGGGCGGGTGCCTTAGCATCAGGATAGCGGACGGTGAGACCGTGGCCCTTCAAGATCACAGGCTCACCTTTCGGAGGAGTAGCGCAAACACCGGTACACCAACGAGCGCCGTCACGACACCAACCGGCAGCTCGATGGGACGAACGACTGTTCGCGCAATCGCATCGGCTCCCACGAGAAGCGCGCCCCCTGAGAGGAACACGGCGGGCAAGAGCGTGCGATGCATCGGCCCAACCAACCGGCGCGTGAGATGGGGTACGATGAGTCCCACGAACCCGATAATGCCGCATACCGAGACGCTCGCCGCCGTGAGTAAGGACGCGGCTCCATACACCATTCGTTTGCTTCGTTCGACATTGGTGCCGAGGAACTGAGCCGGCTCTTCTCCGAGAGCTAACAGATCGAGATCACGGCCCCGGAGCATCAACAGTATCGTCGGGCCGATGGCATAGGCCCCAAAGATGATGAGGGCCTTCCAGGAGGCCGCGCTCAGCCCGCCGAGCAGCCACAGAAAGGCGTTCCGCAACTCTGCGGCGGGACTCAGGGTGAGGATGGCGGTCATCACCGCAGCGGCGAAGCTCCCGACCGCCACCCCACCCAGCACGAGGACTCGTGGATCAAGTCGGCGACCCGCCACCAGGCCTAATCGATAGACCAGCGCGATGGCACCCATGGCCCCGACAAACGCAGCGGCGGGAACAATCCATGGGCTTGCCGGCTTCACGGCCATTGCGAGCACTGCGCCTAACCCTGCTCCTCCTGAAAGGCCAAGGAGGTATGGATCGGCCAGTGGATTTCTCACGATTGCTTGAAGCGAGGCACCTGAGAGTCCGAGGGTTCCGCCGACAAGAAACGCCAACACGACGCGCGGTAGTCGAATCTGCCGGACTACGACTGCGGCCGACGCCTCGGGCGACACCAAACCGGCCCACACATCGGCGAGGGAGATGGACGTCGCGCCGACAGCAAGCCCCACGACAATTGTCACCACTGCGGCCGTCAACGGAATCAGCGCCAGCAGGCGCCGGACCTTCATCGCGGCCGGATAGCGGCGAGAGCCTCCGCCAAGGCAGCCACGGCTTCGGGAGCACGGGGACTGGGACGATTGAACTGGGAACCCGATATCCGGAGAAATCGTCCCTCTCGAATGGCAGACACCACGTGCCACTCGGGACGGTTAGTGATCGCTGGGGGTCCATCTTCCGTGGTGAGCACCAAGTCAGGATCGCGTTCCGCAATGGCCTCAATACTGATGGTCGCAGAGGAGGCCGCCACGTCGTCGAACGCATTGCGAGCGCCCGCAAGCGTAAGGAGTTCGCTGAGGAAGCTTCCCCGACCCAGCACGATGGCCGGTTGGTCCCACGCGAGGAGAAGAACGGAAAGCGGCGTTTCACGGCTCAATCGATGGGCCCCTGCCAGTCGGCTTCGATAGGCGACCAGTACACTCTCTGCCGCACTCACTTGGTTGGTGACTACCCCCAGCATTTCGATCTGCCGTTCCATATCCCCGAGCCGATCCGTGGCCAGGAGGAGCACCGGGATCCCCAATGTCCTTAGGCGATTCGCGGCGGTGAGGTTGGCCTGCGAGCGATACAAAACGACCATATCCGGGGAGGCGTTTACGATCGCTTCGAGGTTCGGATTGATGCCATCACCCAGGCTGGGAAGAGCAAGGGCCTGCTCGGGATAGTCACACCAGTCACTCCGCGCGACAAGCTGAGGGCCGGCCCCGATCGCAAAAAGCCACTCCGTAGTAGCCGGAACGAGTGACACAATTCGTTGTGCTGGTTGGGAGAAGGTGACGCGATGGCCTGCATCGTCCACGACCTGAATCCCGCCACCCGCCGGAGTGCCTTCCCCCTGGGGGAGGTCACAACTGGAGAGGAGCAGGCCTCCTATGACACTCATGACCCACCGACAGACCATAACCCGTCAATCCATCCCTCGTCTTGAGGGCCGGCGGGTCCACCGGAAACCTCCGATGACACCACCGCCCTCCCCCGAGGGCGTTCTGGTGACGTGCACGAGAGGTCTCCTGGTTTCGGGCCCCCATTCGCCTTCCCGGTCGCCCAGTGGCAATGGAATGGGGTTGTCCTGCCCGTTACAGTGGCGGGGCCACGCCGGAATCACACCGGCTTCCGATATCTCGCGTCACGGGGTGCTTCGGCACCCATGGTGGGCAACTTATGCTCCAGGCCTGACCCCAGCAAGGCGACGACGAAGGTCCGCTTTCATCCGGGCACGTTCGACCAGGTACCGATCCCACTCTTCCGGTGAGCACTTCTCTCTGAGTCCCTCGTAGCGGTCATCCAACGCTGCCAGCGCTTCGACGAGGGTACGGGTTGATTGCGGGGCAACCCGGGCGGAGGACCGGCGCACCAACAGCACGGCAAAGCCGCCGAAGGCGAGGAGCGTGAGACTCAGCAGGATCAGCCCAAGTGTGCGGGGGGCGGGTCCGTCCTGAAACCCAAGCCGAAGCATCGCGCCTGAATCTGGCACCGTGCCTCCAAAACGCCGGAACAGGGTTCCATCAATGACCTGTGAATCCACCAAGGCGACCGAAACTCCCTCGATCACGACCTTGGGCTCGACGAGAAGTAGATTCAACGTCGGAACCGCTGGTAGCCAGAGCGACACGATCCCGGGACGGGCTGGCAAATCGTATTGCACCATGATCTGCTTGGTGCCGGGGGCCAGTGGGGCGAGGAGTTCGATAGCACCGGGTGTCACGACAATCGCGTCCTCGGAAAACTCGCTTTGGGGGGTTACACCCACCGAGGTGGCGCGGTCGGGCACCGAAACCTCGAAGACGGGGCGAGTCGAATCGGTCGCCACCCGGGTCAAGGGGCCGGGATTCTCCAGCACGATCAGGTCGAGGACCGAACGGATCCCGCTCGGGTCAGGTTCTTGGATCACCACATGTCGTTCGGCTACCCGCACCGGTGCGGTGGAGGAGGTGTCGGCCACCACGATCTGGAAGTTCGTCAGTGGGTGTGTTGAATCGGCCGTCAGCGCTTGGGAGAAATATTCGATGCCTGCAAAGCGCGCGCTCACCAAAAAGATAGCACTCGTATCCAGGGCGAAGCGAAACTGGAATCGGCCCGACCGACGACTCAGTGTGGAATCGATCGGACCTTGTTGCTGGCGACCGATTCGATGAAGCACCACCTGGACGCCCGGGACCCCAACGGTGTCTTTGGTGGCACCTGTCGCCACGCGAACGAGGCGCCCCTGACTGTGTATGACCTGCTGCGCACCGGCCGGCGACACGCCCAGCGCGAGCCCCAAGACAAGCCACCGAAGGCTAGCGTTGAAAGCGGCCAAAGTCCTGAGGGTCAAGGCCCTCGAGGTATTTCCGGAGGGTTTCACCTGGATCGATATCCGTTTCCGGTGACGCAGGCGTCTCATGATTCAGCACGAGTTCGCGTACGAAAATCGGTGCTTGCACCCGCAGGGCAAGGGCGATGCTATCTGAGGGTCGGGCGTCCACCTGGAAGACATGCTCCGCACGCCGGATAATGAGTTCCGCGAAATAGGTGTTGTCCCGAATCTCGGTCACCACCACTCGAGCGAGTTCCCCACCGAGGCTCCGAAGCACATGTTTGAGCAAATCGTGCGTTAGGGGCCGTTGGGGCTTGTGGCCTTGGAGCTCCATCGCGATCGCGGTCGCTTCCGGGGTCCCGATCAGGATCGGCAGCGTGCGCTCACCATCCACCTCTTGCAAGACCACGACAGGGGTATGGTTTGCTGGGTCGATCCCTAGATGGGCCACGCGCATTTCAATCATCCCACAGCATCTCCCCCCGGGGGGCGGCTAGCGAACGTTCGCCAAGAGTTCCTGTACCCTGTCGGTTCGTTCCCAAGGGAACAACACGACGGCGATTCCCTTTCGGCGCAGGGTCTTCGAGCGTCGTCCGAAATGACCATAGGCCGCGGTGGTTAAGAAGATCGGTTTGGTCAACTCGAGAGCATCGATGATCCCCCGAGGGGTCAGGTCAAACACCTGCCGTACCAGACGTTCAAGTTCGTTGTCCGGCACCACACCGGTGCCAAACGAGTCGACCAGCACCGAGACGGGGTCGGCCACGCCGATCGCATAGGCCACCTGGACCTCGCACCGTGACGCCAATTTTGCCTCGACCAAGTTCTTGGCGACCCACCGGACAGCGTACGTTGCGCTTCGATCAACCTTCGACGGATCCTTCCCGCTGAACGCTCCACCACCGTGGCGTGCCATGCCGCCATAGGTGTCGACGATGATCTTTCGACCGGTCAGTCCAGCATCGCCATGAGGCCCACCGATGACGAACCGGCCGGTCGGGTTCACAAGAACACGTGTCCCGCGACCGTTGAACCCAAAATCGGTCAGGACCGGCTTGACCACGTGCGTCCGCATCTCCCGTTCAATGACCTTTTGGGACACCGTCTTCCCTCGATACGTCTCGGCATGTTGCGTCGATACGACGACGGTCTGGACCCGAACCGGGGTATCGCCTTCGTATTCCACGGAGACTTGTGTCTTCCCGTCAGGGCGGAGCCAGGGGAGGGTCACCCCATCCTTGCTTCCCTTCCGCACCGCGGCAAGTCGTTCCGCCATGCGATGCGCGAGAAGAATCGGGAGCGGCATCCGTTCCCGAGTTTCTCGGGTCGCGTATCCAAACATCATCCCCTGGTCGCCCGCGCCCTGAGCGTGGCTACGCGTCTGATCCACCCCTCGCGCGATGTCCGGCGACTGCCGATCAATGGAGGAGAGCACGGCACAGGTTTTCGCGTCAAACCCAAAGGCGGCGTCGCGGTAGCCGATATCCGCCACCGTTTTCCGCACAATGTCCGGGATATGGACATACGTCTTGGTAGTGATTTCGCCCGCGACGACCGCCATACCCGTCGTCACCAAGGTCTCACATGCAACTCGGGCGTCGGGGTCTTCGCCAAGAATGGCGTCGAGGACCGCATCAGAAATCTGATCGGCTACCTTGTCGGGGTGCCCTTCAGTCACAGATTCCGAGGTAAAGATGTGGCGGTTTGGTTTCGGGGACATAATTCCTTCGGTGCAGGGGTCGGTAACGCTGTTTTCCACGCTATCTTATCGGCCAGCAACCTAGTGCCCAACCCTGCCACCGAGCAACGTCATAGACCGAGTTGAGGAAGGTCCAAATACGGTGTCACCGCTTGACGCAAGATTTCAGCCACCGCCTTGGCCGAGACGGCGGAGAGCGCTTCGGTCGCCGCCGCCTCACAGGCGGCCACTGGGAGCGATCGGAGTATCCATTTCAGCATGAGGAGGGTGGGCGGTGACACGCTCAATTCCCGGTACCCGATGCCAAGCAAAAGGACCAGCGTTAAAGGATCGGAGGCCATTTCACCGCACACGCTCACCGGCGTGTCGGTTTCATGAGCAACGGTGACGATCCGTGCCAGCTGCCGGACCACGGCTGGGTCGTGAGGTGTAAATCGAGGGGCGAGCCGTGCGTTCCCCCGATCGACCGCAAGGGTGTACTGGGTCAGGTCATTTGTCCCAACACTAAAGAAGTCGCTGACACTCGCCAATTGATCCGCAAGAATGACGGCAGCAGGTGTTTCGACCATCACTCCGAGCGGAATGGACGCGGCGGCTGGGATTCCTTCCGCTGCAAGCGAGGCCGCCTCTTCATTGAGGAGGACCCGGGTTCGGGTTACCTCTTCCAGATTGGTCACCAACGGAATCATGGCCCGTATGGGCCGATCGCGAGCCGCTCGCAGGAGGGCACGAAGCTGGGGGCGAAACAGCTCCTCGTGGTCGAGGCAGACCCGAATGGACCGCCACCCGAGGAACGGATTCGCCTCGTTCGCGGCCTCAAAGGCCGCCGGGAACTTGTCGCCACCAAGATCGAACGTCCGAATCGTGATCGGGTTGGGGGCGAATGCACTTGCCACGCGCCGGAAATAGTCGGTCTGCTCATCCTCGGTGGGGAGATGGGTCTTGCCGGTCACGAGGAATTCCGTACGCAGGAGACCGACCCCCTGTGCTCCATGACGGACGGCAAGATCAATCTCTTCGGGTAGGTCCACGTTGGCTTGCAATCTGATCGCTGTACCGTCCAGGGTGACGGACGGCTCACTGAGCACCCCTTCAAAGGTCAGCTCAAGTTTCTGACGTTTGGTCACCTTGAGTCGAGCCGCGGCCAGCTCATCACGAGTGGGGGTAATGATGACTGTCC